>JAEEQA010000021.1 GCA_016285085.1 Bacteroidales bacterium | reverse complement strand
CGTGACTCCAACGGCAATGAGATAGACCTTCTGGTTCCCGACGGGACAGGCATTGAGGCATACGAGATAAAGTCCGCATCGACTTACAGCTCTTCGTTCGAGACGGGTTTCCGACATCTGCCCGATCAACTCTCCTCACGTCTCACACGCCGCGCGGTAATATACAATGGTTATCAAGAGCGCCGTGACGCACCCATCGAGGTATTGCATTACTCCTCTCTTCTTTCTGTTTAATCTTTCAAAGAACGTTTGGGTTGTGCTCATGGCAGGGTATTGACGCTGCCATGAACGGGGTTAAATCTCAACTTGCATGATTTTGCTCTTATCAATCGGAGCAAGTTTCTCTATCTCAAAATCGGGACCAGCCACTTTGTAAGCACCCCATAGATAGGCATCCACTTCGCGATAGGTGAGTTTTCCCCATAATCCATACTCTTTCATAAAGGTATTGTACACTTGAACGTAGAAGTCATAATCGCGCAAATTCTCCTGAAAAGCTGATTTGCTATATCCATTGGCCACATTTTTCTTGGTGGTATAGGTGTAGGGAGGCAGATTGTCGTCCACAAACAGTTGGGTCAGTACATTGGCCACGATGTTGTCGTAAATGGGGAATGCCTCGGGATTGTGGTAGGCGCAATACTTAGTAGCAAAGGAGTAGAAGTCGTAACTTTTTCCATCAATTGTCAGTGTGGCAATCTCTTTTACTAAAGACAGGTCACCGCTTTTCAAACGGCTGTCAATCTTCTTCATCTCATAAATGTGATCGGTCATTCGGTTAGTGGCAAGGATGTAAGTGGAATATAGCAGGTTGAGCAGTTTCACTTTCACCTCGACAGCTGCCTTGTTTTTGTGGTCGGGGTATTCCTTTACCAGCCGTTGCAAGATGTCTTCCTGTATGCGGTAGGATTCCATCTTGTTGTAGGCTTTCAAGGCTTTTTGAGAGTCGTTGTAAAGATTTTTTTTCATATTATGTTCGTTTTTAATGATTAATCATAGTATTCTATTTTTCTTGGAGAGGAAGTACTAGAACTTTGTACGATACTAACTACGCAACTACGGGGTACTTTAAAAGACATATCTTTGAACTTTTCACAAGACCAATCTGTAGACGCATTCCAACATACACGGGGAAGACCCGCGTCAATTGTCACCTTTGTTACTTTATATTGTGTTCCGTATTCTCGCCATACTTTAGGCACCTCAATCACTTTAGCATTAGCAAAGGCCGCGTGCGATGCTGTAATTAATAGTTCTGCTGTATTATCAAAACGAGATGGGATAATGCTGCAATTGTCTTTGTTTAGTCTCATTTTCTAATTTGTTTAATGGTTATTACTATTTGGTTGGTTATCCTTAAAAAGGCGGGCTTTTACACCCGCCTTTTGTCGGTCAAATTGTGGTTACTTGAATAACCGTTTGATTTTGTTTACCAAGCTGTTCTGGGCTTTGCGGGCTTTGGCCATGCGGGCGGCGGCTTCCTTGCCCTCCTTGGTGCGCTGGTCAAGTCGGCCGTCGGCGCGGCGCTTGGCTGCCGCGGCGCTCTTCTTGACAACGGGTTTCTTCGCTGCCTTCTTCTGGGCTTCGCGGGCTTTCTTCGCGCGCTCCACCAACTCTTTGTATTCTTTGGTTCGTTTATCGACCTTTCCGGATGCTGTTTTCTGTAATGCCATAATCGTAAGTTTTTTATGGTTATTCTTCAATGATTAAGTCTTCTTCCTCGTTCACGTATTCGTCGAGGATGGCGGTGGCGGCTTCTTCGTTCACTCCCAAGATGTCGGCGAAGGCGAAGAAGTTATCGACCTCGTCCTGCGCCAGGAAGGAGTCGGCGCACATCAGCTGCAGGCAGAGCGTCAGGATGCCCTCCTTTTCGCCGGCGTCCACCTTCTTGGCGGCGGCTTCGAGGTAGGCGGCCAGCTCCTCTTCGGTCATTTTCTCGGTTTCTTTGATGGCGGCTTCCAGCGTGGCGGTCAGCGTGGACACTTCCAGCCCTTCGGCCAGGTCGGCCACAAACTCTTTTTCAAATTCATCGTATTCTCCGTCGGCCCAAACTGCGGCGGCGAGGAAGGATGAAAGAATTTTCGGATCAGTTTTCATGCTTTTAATTTATTGGTGATTAATAGTTTAGTGTTTGATTAAAATGGGTAACGCTTATTCCACCACCACGAACTCGGTTCTGCGGTTCTCGGGAGCCATGGGGTCGTCGGTGTTCTTCAGCTGGGTGGAGCCCAATCCGACGGCTTCGAGGCGGCTTTCGTCCACGCCTTCGACGTTAATGAGAAAATCGACGGCGGCTTGGGCACGGGCCTCGCTCAACTTCTGGTTGAAGTCGGCATCTCCTTCCGCGCTGGTGTGCCCTTCAAGGCACAGTTTAACTTGCGGGTTCTTCTCCATCACTTTGGCCAGGTCGTGGAGCACGAACTTGGCGGCTTCGGGGAGGTCGGCCTTGCCCTTCTGGAACTCGGCGGCGTTGAAGTTGTCCTCGATTTCTTCAATCTGTTGCAGATAGACGGTGTCGTGGACCACCTTCTCGACAATGGTTTCTTTGACCTGCGGTTCCTTGTTGCAGCTGCGGGCGAGCAGGGCGGCCAGGATGGCTATGGCGATGATGGCGATAATGAGAATCCAGAGCCACGCTTTTGACTTGCGGGGGGCGGCAGCCACGGGCGGAACGTAGCCATTTAGGTATTCCAACTTGTAGGAACCTTTTATACCGATACCCTTGTCAGCAGCCTCGAACTGGGCCACCTCGATGCCGTATTGGGAGGCGTGAGTCACCAGTCTGTCGAAACTGGGTTTTGTCCACATCTTGACCACGGCCACTTGGGTGCCGTCGCCCATGGTAAGCAGTTCGTCCTCTTTCTGGAAGAAACCATCCCAGTCGCCGTTGGTGCCTTTTTCCCCGGCTTTTACAAAATTCTTCTTCACTCCACTGTCGGGGTTCAATTCATCGGGGAATGCCTTTTTGATGTCCTCCATTGTCGCCTGCGGGTACATGACCATGTAGGCGTGCATGATGCCCAGGGCGGTTCGGTTCTGGGCTTTTCCGTAAACTCTTACTTTGTTCACCATGGTATATATTTTTTGTAGTTGATGATTTAGAAATATTTTGCAAATATCCTGAATTTTAGCGCACTAAACGAAAATGGTAGCACAGCGTTACTTTGCGTTTTGCCCATTATTGCTTTGCAAATTCTCGCCATGGTACAATGCGCTCAAGTCTGCGAAGAAATCGTGATTGAGGATGCGGGAGAGCTTCATCAACGTGTCGGTGTCAATCCAGCGGCGCGAAAAGATGAGATAGACATTGTTGCGGTGGCAGTTCAGCTGCTCGGCCAGCCATGCTGTACGGATTCCCTTTCGGGTCACTTCCGCCTTGATGATTTCGCCGATGTGATATTCGCTGTTGTGCATTTATTGGTGGTGTCTTCCAACCGCAGCATAAAAAAAGCGTGGAACTTATTCCTTGCCTGACATCCGGGTTTCCACGCCCACTCATCTAACAAGTTATTCCACGCCGTAACATCTACGGCATTAGTAACTTATCCTTGATGAGTTTGTCCTCAAAAGAGGACGTTGTGGAAATTGGATGTCAAGGATAGCCACAAACGCTATCTAATATGTATTAGGTTGTTGATTAGTGTGTTATGATTTTATTTATATTTATTTTTGAACAAATGCTGATTTGAGGGTGCAAAGATACAACAAATTGTTGCAACAGTCAGTATTTTTCAAAACAAATCGTACTTTTGCCATCCTGAAATTTGAGATGAAAAACCTCGCTAACATTCTGATATTCTGCCTTCTTTTTGTGTGGCAGCTCCCGCAGAATCTGGTGGCTTTGTGCTGGCTTCCGTTTGCGGGGCGCGTCCGCAAGATCGCCTACCGGAATTACTGCATTGCTCTTTCGGGACGACTGCCAAAGGAGGCGTCGGGGGTGTCGCTCGGCAACTTCGCCATCATCAGCCCCCAATGTGCCGACAACGAACGCACCCTCCGGCACGAGGTGGACGGCCACACGGTGGACTCCAAAATCTTCGGCCCGCTCTACCTTCTGGTCGTAGGCATCCCGTCGGGGCTTCATCTGCTGTACCGGAACCGTTTCGCCCCTCACAAACCCTACGACGACTTCTACACGGAACGGTGGGCCAACCGTCACGCGGGACTGTGACGAGGCGATTGGGGGAGGGGTTATGCGCACTTTGTCTCAGGGTACAGCAGCGCACATCGGTCAATGATGGCATTGGCTTTTTCAAAGCCGGCATCGCACACTTTCTTGTTCTTGGTCCCATCGTATCCCATGTACAAATGCATGGTGTCGTAACCGGCCACAATGGAGGCTAGTAATTTTTTGTCTCGATTGCTGGCAGCTTCCTTGTATTTTTCAATGGACGGACGTGCTTTGCCCTTGCGGATGCCTAGTACAGCGTCCAACGCGACAAGGCAACCGTTCCATAAGGTATTACCCGCCATTTTGACGTATTTGCTGTCTGTATATATCTTTAGCTCAGGGTCATACTTGGCTTTTTGGATGACCTCTTCCGCATTGGCGACATAGCGTCGTGCCTCTTTAATTTGATTTGTTTCTTCCATTTCGTAATATTTTTTTTTGAGGGCGCAAAGATACAACAAGAATTCTTATTTTCTTGTGTGTTTTGAAAATTTTTTAATAATTTTTTTAGGGGGTGATGACGATGATAACAAAAAGTACTGGTTCCATCTATAAATTCTAATTTCCTTGCTCTTAATGAAACATTTTGCAAGTTAATACGTTATTGTTATTTGGTCTTTTTAAAATATGTAAAAGAATGTCCCTGTCCAAATATACAATTTTCGGTGCTGTGGTCTTTGCGGTGCTGCTCTGTGCGTGCAGCCGGCAGCAGCGGGCCAGGCACAAAGTGGAGCCGATTCCCGTGAAGGTGACGGTGATTACGGAGACGCAAGAGTCTGTATCACAGAACTATGTAGGAACGGTGGAGGCTGTTTCCTCCTCCGTCCTCAGTTTCGCCGTCCCGGGCAATGTGACCAATGTTTATGTGAAAAACGGCCAGCGTGTGGCGCAGGGCACCCTCCTCGCCGAACTCGACCCGACTTCGTACAACGACAGCTACGCCGCTGCACAGGCCACTCTCCGGCAGGCGCAGGACGGCTACGACCGCCTCAAGCAGCTGCACGACAAGGGCAGCATCACCGAGGTGCAGTGGGTGGAGATCCAAACCAAGTTGGAACAGGCCAAGTCATCGGAGGCGCTCGCCCGCAAGAATTTGGAAAACTGTAAGTTATACGCTCCTTTTGCCGGTGTGGTGGGCAAAACCGACATCGCGCTGGGCATGAACGCCATGCCGGGAATGTCGGCCATCACCCTGCTGAAAATCGATCAAGTGGAGGTCCGCTTCCCCGTGCCGGAAAACGTGATCTCTGACGTGCGTGTGGGGCAGCCCGTACGCATCACCGTCACCGCCTTGGGCAATCGCGTCTGCGAGGGTAGGGTAGGAGGCAAAGGCGTGGTGGCCAACCCGCTGTCGCACAACTACGAAGTGAGTGTCCCCATCGTCAACCGCACGCAGGACCTGATGCCCGGGATGGTGTGCAACGTGCAGCTGGCCTCCGCCGACAGCACCCGCAACATCGTGCTGCCGAACCAGACCGTGAAAGTGTCGCCCGAGGGCGAGCATTATGTCTGGGTGGTGCAGAACGGCCGCGCCGTCCAACGTCCTGTGGTGACGGGAGGCTTGGCACAAAAAGGACTGATTGTCGTGGCCGGTCTCTCCGCCGGCGACTCGGTCATCACACGCGGCGAACAGAAAGTGAGTTCCGGAATGGAGGTTGTCGTTCAATAGGTTATGGAAAAGTCGGTCATAAGAAGAATCGTTGAGTTCTCCGTCAAGAACAAGTCCATCATCATTCTGATTGTGGCCTTCCTCGTGCTGTTCGGCGTTTATGCACTCATCAAGATGCCGAAGCAGGAGTTCCCCGTCGTCTCCATCCGCCAGGGACTGGTGGTGGGCGTCTATCCCGGCGCTACCTCCGAACAGGTGGAGGAGCAGCTGACCGTCCCGCTCGAAGAGTTCCTTTTCAGCTACAAAGAGGTGCAGAAAAACATGACCTACTCGGTCACTTCCGACGGTATGGTGGTGGTTTACGTGCAGTTGGATGCGGAAGTGGTCAAGTCGGACGACGAGTTCTGGTCGAAGTTCCGGCACGATGTGGCGATGTTCAAGAACACCGTGCCGAGCGGCGTGGCGGCCATCGTCACCAGCAACGACTTCGGAAGCACCTCGGCCCTGCTGATTTCCATCGAATCCAAGGAAAAAACCTACCGTGAGCTGGAAGGCTATCTTTCCGACTTGGAGAACCGGCTCAGGACTGTCCCGTCGGTGTCCAACCTCCGCCGCTACGGCGTTCAGAACGAGCAGATCAGCGTCTATATCGACAAGAAAAAGCTGATTGAGTACGGCGTGGACCTCTCTTCTTTGTACTCCACTCTCTATGCACAGAATTTCACCACCATCAGCGGCAGCTTTGAGGATGAGGACGGGTTGGTTCCGTTCCATATTTCGGAGACGTACGCTTCGGAAAACGATGTGGCAGAGCAGATTATCTATGTGGATCCCTCCGGCAGCATCATCCGTCTGAAGGATGTCGCCCGCATTGTGCGCGAATACCCCGAGATGTCGAGCTACATTGCCAACGGGGACAAGAAGTGCGTGATGCTTTCCATCGAGATGCTTGACGGGAACAACATCGTGGAGTATGGCAAGGACGTGAAGGCGGTTTTGGACAAGTTTGAAGAGACATTGCCAGAGGAGGTTACGGTATTCCGCGTGGCCGACCAAGCAGAAGTGGTTTCCCACTCGGTCAATGTCTTCCTGCGGGAAATGCTCATCGCCATCATCACGGTCATCTTGGTGATTTTGCTGATGCAGCCGATGCGTGTCGCCAGCATTTCCGCCCTGACCATTCCCATCACGATGTTTATCTCGTTGGGAATTTTGTATCTTCTTAAAATAGAAATCAATACGGTGACGCTCGCCGCCCTGTTGGTGGTGCTCGGCATCATCGTGGATGACTCCGTGGTTGTCATCGACAACTATGTGGAGAAGTTGGACCACGGCGTGCCACGGATGGAGGCCACCTTGTCGAGCGGCACCGAGCTGTTCAAGTCGGTGCTGTCGGCCACGCTGGCCATCACCATCACCTTTTATCCGTTGCTGTTCACCTGTACCGGTATTTTCGGCGAGTTTCTCGGCAGTTTCCCCGGCACCATCACGGTAACGCTGTTCACCTCACTGCTGATTGCCCTGCTGTTCATCCCGTTCGTGCAGTACGGTTTCATCAAAAAAGGTTTCCATCAGGCAGGTGCGGAAAAGAAGTTCAACATTTCCGACAAGATACAGGCGGCATACGACCAACTGATTCATCTGGCGCTACGTTTCCCCAAGATGACGGTGTTGATTGCCGTGCTGGCCGTGGTGACAGGATGTCTGGTCTTCATCCATCTTCCGCAAAAGATGATGCCGGTGACGGAACGCAACCAGTTTGTGGTGGAGATATACCTTCCTGCCGGTTCGCCGCTCTCCCGCACCGAGCAAGTCGCCAACGAAGTCGCCGACATCTTACGCAGTGACAAACGAATCAAGAACGTCACTTCGTTCATCGGGACCTCCGCGCCCCGCTTCCACATGTGCTATGCTCCGAAATTCCCGTCGAAACAGATTGCACAGCTGATCGTTACGACCTCTTCCGAGGAGATGACCAACAAGCTGATGGATGAGTACGAGAACGACTACATCAACAAGTACCCCGATGCCTACGTCCGGTTCAAGCAGCTGGACTATGTGATGACGGCCTACCCGATTGAGATTGACCTCAAGGGTGACGACCGCGCGGCGGTGGAGAAGGTGCAGCGGCAACTGGTGGATATGCTTCGCCAGCGCGAGGATTTGCTGATGGTGACTTCCACCAACGACCAGATGTGTCCCGGCATATCGGTGAACATCAACAACTTGGAAGCCAATCGTCTGGGCGTGACCAAACCGATGGTGATGACCAACCTCGCGTTTGAGTACGGCAGCGGCCTGCCTGTCACCACCATCTGGGAGCATGACTATCCTGTGAAGGTGGTGCTCCGCTCCGACCGCGATTCAATGGGCAGTTTTGCCAACATTTCCGACCAATACATCTCTTCTATGAGCGGACGCGCCGTCCCGCTGCGGCAGTTCGCCACCTTGGGTGAGGATTATTCCCCGTCGCAAATCTATCACAAGAACGGGGTCTATACCGTTACGGTCCAGGCAGATGTGAAACGCAATATAAATATCACCGGTGCGACGAAGAACATTGACAAGATGTTGGCAAAGTTGGATATTCCTGACGGCGTGGACGTACACTGGGGCGGCAGCCGTATGCAGGATGATATTCTGATGCCTCAGATTTTCAAGGGATTGGCTTTTTCCGTATTGATTATTTTTGTCATCTTGGTATTCCATTTCCGCAACATCAAGCTGGCGATTCTGATTCTGTCGGCCACCACGCTGTCAATTTTTGGCGCGGCGTTGGGCATCCAGATTATGGGGATGGAATACACGCTGACCTCCGTTCTCGGACTGGTGGCGCTGATGGGCATCATTGTCCGTAACGGCATCATCATGTACGACTACGCGGAGATGTTGCGGCACAAGGAGGGCAAAAGCGCCTTTGAGGCGGCATTGGAGGCGGGCAAGCGCCGTATGCGCCCCATTTTCCTGACGAGTGCCGCCGCGTCGATGGGCGTGGTCCCGATGATCATCAGCCACAGCGGGCTTTGGTCGCCGATGGGTGTGGTCATCTGCTTCGGCACCTGGATTTCGATGCTGTTTGTGGTGACGGTTCTCCCTGTTTTGTATCATTTAACCAATAAATAGTCATGAGAAAAAAGCACCTGCTTCTGTCAGTTCTCCTTTTGCTGGTCGCTCTATCGGGACACGCACAGGCGGTCTATACCCTCGACAGTTGCAAGGCGATGGCGTCTCGTGACAACCTCACGGTGCAGAACCAGCGGCTGGCGGTGGAGGCGGCGTGGCAGCAGAAAATGGAGGTCTTCACCAAGTTCTTCCCGTCAGTGTCGGCGATGGGCGCGGGTTTCTGGCTCACCAACCCGATGATCGACATGGATTACGACTTGGGGAAGCTGCAAATCCCGATTTTTTCGCCCATCATGATCTCCATCGACCTGCCTTCCATTCCGATGCAGATGATCAATGGCGGCATTATGGGTGGTGTGACGGCGGTGCAGCCTCTGTTCGCGGGTCTTCGCATCGTGCGGGGCAACCAGCTGGCAAAGTTGGGCTACGAGGCCGCAAAGTTGCAACTGAAAATGTCGGAAGATGAAGTGAATACGCAGGTGGAAACGTACTTCTGGAAAATCGTCATGCTGAAGGAAAAGCAGAAAATGCTGGAGGCGTTGGACCGTCAGTTGTCGCGCATCGCTGAGGATGCCGACGCTGCCGTTGCCGCCGGTGTGATCAACCGCAACGACAAGTTGCAAGTGGAACTGAAGCGCAAGGAGCTGGAGAGCGGTAGAGTGAAGGTGGAGAACGGCATCCGTGTGTGCAAGATGATGCTGCGACAGTACGCCCGCATCCCCGAACGGGACTTCGAAATCCAGTACGACACGCTCCTTCTGCCCGACAGCCCCGAAACTTACTACATGGAGTCGGGCGCGGCGGCGGGACTCCGCACCGAGGCACAGCTGCTTGACATGCAGGTGAAAGCCGCCGAGTTGCAGACACAGATGGAAATCGGGAAGCACCTTCCGCAGGTGGCGGTGGGCGCCGGCTATTCCGCCTATAGGATGGATGTGGACCAGTACAACACCTCCTCCAACCATTTTGGCGTGGTGTTCGGGACAGTCACCGTGCCGATTTCCGGCTGGTGGGGCGGGGGACACGCCATCAAACGGAGCCGCATCCAAGAGCAGATGGCCCGCAACGAGCGTGACCAGAATATGCAACTGCTTGAAGTCCAGACGGAACAGACGTGGAATGAACTTTTTGAAGCCTACCAGCAGCTGCTGATTGCCCATCAGTCGGTGCGGCTGGCGGAGGAGAACCTGCGCCTGCAAAGCGACTACTACGAGGCAGGCACGTCCACCCTTTCCGACCTGCTCAAAGCACAATCCATGCTCCAGCAGAGCGCCGACAGCTTTACGGAGGCCTACTCCGATTACCAGTTGAAGCTGAGTCTCTACCTGAAGCGGTCGGGACGTTAGAAATCAATTCTTTATTGTTACAAGACTTCTGCCTTCGCCTTTTTTCTTCACCTGTATCTGGGTGGGGATGCGTTCAATCAACTCCTCGCGGTGCGAGATGATACCCACGCGCCGTTTCTGTTGTCCCGCTATATCTTGCAGCGTTTCAAGAGTTTGCATGACACTGTCAAGGCTCTTTTCGTCCAATGTACCGAATCCTTCGTCAATGAACAGGATGTTGATGTTCAAGTCGGGACGGTTGAGGGAGGAGAGGGCCAGCGAGAGGGCCAGTGAAACCATAAAACGTTCACCGCCCGACAGTACCGTGGCACTTCTCATCTCGTTTTTGTTGTACCGGTCCTGCACAAGAATGGATAGCTGCTCGTTGTCCTCGCTGCATGTAAGTGTGTAACGGTCAGTGATTTTCGACAGGTAAATGTTGGCGTTGTTCAGTAGCGGCTTCAGAATGTGGGTCTGTACGAGCGTGCGGAAACGATTGCCACCGAAGTACTTGTCAAGGAGAAACCAGCGGTTGTAGTTCGCTGTCGCCTGTATTCGCTTGTTCTCCAATTCCTTGCACTTTTCACGCTGCTTCGAAAGTTCCTGAAGACGGCTTGTGGCGTTGTTCAACAGGGTCAAGGTCTCTTCCTTGGCTTGTTCGGTTTCTTTTTTTTGAACCGACAAATCTTCAATTTTGGGGATTTCCTCTTCGGGAAGATTTAATTCAGTAAGTATCTTGTTGATTTTCTGTAGATTGAGAGTGGCGAAGTTCTGCTGTGTGGCGATATCCGTTTCCAAATTCTTCAAGTCGTTGCGGAGAGATTCCACCCTATTTCCCTTCTCAATAATTTTTTGAAAATCAGCTTCTTCAATTCCCTTTATATGGTAAAATTCGTTCAAAACCTTTTCACTTTGTCCAAGATTTTGATTCGTGTTTGCGATGTCGTTTCCCAAAATGTCGGCCTTTGATTTCAAGTCGTGCCATCTGCTTTTGAAGTCCATACTGTAGGGCATCGGCGCAGTAGTGAGCTCCTTTTTTTGCCAGTCGGGGAATAGATTGGCGATCGCAGTCTGGATGTCCTGGGTTTCGTTGCAGATCTGTTCTTCTTCCTGCAATTTCCGGACCTCCTCGTCATAGCGCTTTTTGCGGGTTAGATAACTCTGGGCTTCGTCTTGTAACTCTTTGTTGCATAATGCGATATTTTCTTTCCATTTGGGACGGAAGACGGACAGGACGCTGTCCATTTCTTTCATCGAATCATCATTCGTGTGTTGCAAATCTTGAAGCTGCTGTTTCAAACCGTTGAGTTTGATTTCGTGGTTGCTGATGGCGAGGCGGCAGTCGTTCACTCGCTGGGTCTTTTGTGCCTTCTTCTCGTTCAACGCCGTCTTCTCTATTTGCAACTGGTTGATGTCGGCTTGAAGTTTCTCCGATTGCCTTTGCTTTTCCCTCAGTTTGTTTTGTTCTTTTTGAGTCTCCTGTATGCGTTTCAGGATCTGTTCGGTCAGTTGTTCGTCGAAGGTGAGGGAAAGTGGTGGGACTGAGTTCCGAAGGATGATCTCTTTCTCACTGATATGTTGGTTGAGCTCGGACTGCTGTCGTTGCAGCTCGTTCAGTTTGGCTTCCTGTGCACTGAATTTTTTTTGTGTTGAATTGAAAAGACGTTCCGACTGCTCCCGAACTTGTTGGGTTTGGTTGCGCTCTTTGTCCAGCGGCGAGAGCATCTGGTGAAAGTCAACCGATTCAAAGGTATGGTTTTCAAGACTTTGTCCACAAAGGGGGCAATGGTCGGCGTTGTGGAGTTGGTTGCGGAGTTCCGTTAGGGTGTCCTCCACGCTGCTTGACATTACGGAGTAGCGGGTGACCGCCTCCCGCTCTTTTTGTTTGGCCTCTTCGTATTGTTTTTGCGCTTGGCTGTTTTCCGATTTCAGTTGCTCCAGCAATGTGTTTCCCGTGGCAATACTTTCTGTATTTGTTTTTAAATCAGATAGATATTTCTGATAATCATCGTTGGTGTGCTGTAAATCCTGCAGGTCTTTCAGCCGTTGTCCTATCTTCTCAAGGTTTTGGTTTAACAGCGCTGGGTTGAGCGCGTCGCGTTCCCGTTGCACCTTTTGGATTTCCTTCTCTTTGGATTCTACGAAGTCGTTCGCCTCTTTTTCCTCCGAGACTGCCTTGTCCAGTGCTTCCTGAAGCAAGGGTTTCCGTCCATTCTCGTCGGCAATTGTTTTTTCGGTCTCCCGGATTTGTTGTTGGGTGTTAAGCAGCATGTCCAGTTTTGTGGAGATTGTGCCGGCATCGGTGAAAATCGCGTCGAGATGTGCCTTGCTCTCGAGCCATTTCTTCACTTTCTCCAGTCCTTCGGCGGTTAGCTGGTTTTGCCGTACACGCTCAATGAGTTCGGCTGAAAGTGTTTGGAATGTCTCTTTGTACTGCTGTGAACGTTTGTCGTGCTCTTCTTTCCTCTTTCGTTCAATCAGAAGGTTGTGATATTCTCTCCGAATGTTTTCTGTGGTGTCCCAAAAGGATACGAACTCCTGTTTTTGAAGATGCTCTTCCGACTTTTGGTATTCTTTTAGCAAGTTCAGTTTCTCTTCTGCGGCAAGTTTTTCCTTTTTTGCCGTTTCCAATTGCAGTACATTTTGGAAGAGGGCATCGGTTTCATCAAATTGTTTTTTGAGTGCGCGATACGTTGTATCTAATTCCTCAATTTGTTGGTTTAGAACGGTCTCATCGATTTCGCCGATGTTTTTTGTCATCTCTTCGACGACGGTTTCCGCTGCGTTTTTTTCGTTTTTTGCACGGGTGAAAAGGCGGTGGATGGCTTCTCCGTAACGCGAGAAATGCTCGGTGTCGGTAAGTTGTTCAAGGATGGCGGTGCGCTCGTCCTTGCTGCCGCACAGAAAGTTGGCGAACTGCCCTTGCGCGAGCATGGCCATCCGGTTAAACTGATGGAATGTCAGTCCGATGGCGGATTCAAGCAGTTCACGGATGTCTTTGTCTTTTGTCCATTCATTGTCGCCGCATCGGACTGTCCATACAGGAACTTTGTGCCGGACGACATTTTGTTCATCGGTTTCTTTTTGTCTTTTCCGTGCCATTCCGAGGGTGAGCCGTGCCGTGTAGTCGCGGCCGTCGTTGCCCTCAAAACGCAGTTCGCTGTAACATTCGTCCTTGTCGGAGATGCCGAGGCGGGTGTACTGTTCCAGACTGAAAATGGAAATGGTTTCGCCGCTGCTGTTTCTGAACTCGTTGTTCTTTTTGGCTGAGACGTTCTCGATGCGCGGGGTGGTCTTGAACAGCGCCATCGCAATGCCGTCCAGCAAGACGGATTTCCCCGATCCGGTGTCGCCCGAAATCAGGAAGATGGGGGCGGATTGCCCTGTCGCCGCATCGTTCAGTCCGTGCTCGAAGTCAATGTCCGCCTTTTCGATGGAGGCGATGTTGCGTATATGTAACTCTTTTATTCTCATGGCTTTGTTTATTTCTCTTCCTCCATTCGGCGGACTTCGTCCGTTACCTCTTTGAAGACTTCGCGCAGCTCTTCCATGGAGAGCCCGCTGTATTGTTCCGCTGTCCTCTCGATGAATAGCATCGGGTCATCCATGGCTTGCAGTTCAGCCACTTCGAAGACGGGCTTTTCAACTTCGGTTTCCGCCGGCTCTCCGACCCAGATGGTCTTCGGGTTGTACCGTACTTCGTCTCCGTAGGGTTCAAGGATTCGATAGACTTGCTGGTCAAAGTCGGCAGGAAGGTTGGTGCTATACAGGATTCGCAGGCGGAAGTAGCCGCTTTTCCGCTCTTCTGCAAACCTCTGTAGGACAGTCAGTGCCTCCTCGGCCGATTCGGCAGGATGCCCGTCCTCCGGCAGTTCGTGGAAATGGCGCAGCTCATTGATACGCAGTCTCTTGACCGTGATGTCGGCGCCATGTTCCGGGAGTTCCACCAAACTGACGGTGTGGGGGTACTTCTCGTCGCAACTGACGTGCAGGGCGCTGCCGGCGTAACGGGCTGTCCCCGATGGATAGGTGCTCTCTTCAACGTATTCGTCATCGATGGGATAGCCAAGTGTCTGGGGACGGTGAATGTGCCCTAACGCGAGGTAGTCGAAGCCGCTGCCCATCTCTTCGACGCTCTGTGTCGCAAGTCGCCCGATTTCAGAACTGTGCCCCGTTGTGTCGGCACTGCGGAGCGCGAGGTGCCCCATCGTCACCACGGGTTGGTTGCCGGTATTTTCGGCGGCCACATAGTCCAGTACCGACTGCATCATTTCACGGCGGTTGCCGGTCATAAAGGGAAAGGCGACAATGTATCCCGACGGGATCCGGACAATGAACCGTTCCTGCCAGCCGTCATCTGCCGCGGTGATGTCCATGGTCGGCGCAATTCCGATGATGTGGACGTTGATGCACTTCCAGATTTCGGCGTCGGCTTGGAGGCGGGAGGCTGAGTCGTGGTTGCCCGCCGTCACCACAATGTGCATATTGGGACAGCTGTTGCGGATGGTGACGAAAGTCCGGTTGAAAAACTCCTTGACGGCGGCGCCGGGCTGCTGGATGTCGAAGACATCACCGCTCACGACGAGCGCGTCGGGCTGGTAGTCTTGGCACCATCTCGACAGCTGTTTGAAAAAGTGCTCGTGCTCGTCAGTACGGCTGTAATTTTGGTACAAAATCTGGCCGATGTGAAGGTCGGCGGTGTGGAGGAGCTTCATTCGGAATAATTTACTCGTATCTGTCAATTTTTTGTTGGATAACAGCCAGTGTTCTATTGTGATCTCTCTGTGGTATCAAATCACACAATTTTATGAACTTATCTGCACTGAATTGAATGTGCATCCGCCATCCAGAAGTTTGTTTGATGTCTGCCCTGTAAATTGATTTTTTTGATCCAGCGACTTTATGCAGTCGCGTTTTGGGATATGTAGCGGTAATGTGGTTGTTGTTGTCTTCTAATTCTGCAATACTTTCAATAAAATCGTTCCATAATTCTTTAGGAAGTATCTCTTTTGCAGATTTGATGATTCCATATTCATCCTTTAGTGGCTTTATGCTAACTCTCTCCATAAATCATTGTAGCTACAGAATTGAATGCGGGGATGGTCTCTTTGCGGGGTACAATTCGATAGAGGGATATGATTTTTCTGTCATAAACCATATCGTCATCATAACTTAATATAACACGATAAGAATCGGTTACTTTATAAGCATAAAGGGTGCTTTCTCTTCTTGGAATGTTTGGAATAACCATTTCCTTCAGCCGATATAAACCTTTTACATGATCTTCCTTTGCCATATCAGCAAGTGTGTTAAGACTTGTACTGATTTCCTTCTTCTCTTTTGAAGAGATGCTCACGTTGTCATTATTATATAACTGCGTGATTTCAAATACGACATTCTTTCTTTTACACATGGCATTAGTGACTTACTGTTTTTTATCCAGTGCATTGAGTCCGGCGATGGCGGGCTCGTAGTTGGTGGTGATCTTCAGGCACCGTTCGTAATCGCTGCGTGCGGCGGCATAGTCTCCCGTTTGCTCGTAGGCTTCGCCACGCCCGTAATAGGCTTCGGTGAAAAGGTTGTCCATTTCTATGGCTTTGGTATAGAAAGAGATGGCCTGGTCGTAGTCGCCGTCAATATTGGCACTGATATAACCGAGGTTGTACAATGCGTTTTTCGCATAGTCTCCCTCTTTTGCAACCGACAAAAGGATGTTGTATTGCTCCTTGGCCTTCTCGATGTCACCGAGCTCGCTGTATAGCAGGGCCAGGTTGTAGTTTATTTCCTCGTTGTTGGGGTCGATGATCAGGGCGTTCTGGTAGTGGGCGATGGCCTCGGGGCTCTTCTTCTGCTGGTAAAAATAGCCGAGTTCCAAGTGCGCCTTGAGCTCCTTCGGATTCTGGTCCTTGACCAGATAAAGCATTCTAAGATAGTTGGCAGTGTCCTGTAAATCTTTGTAGCAGAATGCCTTGATGAGGTATGCAGTCGGGTTGTGCGGGTTCTTCTGTGAGGCCTCGTCAATGGTCTTCATACATTCATCGTACATCCGTTCGTAATAGTACAGCTCAGCCAATTTGAGTCGGGCATCGTTCAAATCTCCGTCCAGTTGGATGGCCTTTTGGAGGTTCTCCTCCGTCAGGTCGGTTTCTTTCTTGGCGAAATAGACATCCGACATCAGCACATAGTATTTGGCCTGCGTGTCATCGAGGGCGACACAGCGGAGGATGTCCTTCTCGGCATTTTCGATGAGCTTGTTGTCGTAATAGTACTGCGCCCGAAGGTAGTACAGCTCGGCATTGGTGCTGTCGGCGGCGATGGCTTCGGTCAGCTTGGCGAGGTCGCCGCTGAGGGAAGCGGGGTCGGTGACCTTTTTCTTACAGGAAAGGCAGCAGCAGATGAGTGCCGCTGCCATGAGGATGACTAATTTTTTCAAAATATGCTATTCTTGGTTTTTAAGACTTTCACGGATTTTTGCTTCGATTTCTTCGGTCAGTTCGGGGTTGTCGGCGAGCATCTGTTTCACATTGTCGCGGCCCTGCCCGATCTTGGTGTCGTTGTAGGAGAACCAGGCCCCGGACTTCTTGATGATGCCTTTTTCCACGCCGATGTCCACGAGTTCACCCACCTTGGAGATGCCTTCGCCGAACATGATGTCGAATTCGGTGGAGCGGAACGGCGGGGCCACCTTGTTCTTCACCACCTTGACTTTCACATGGTTGCCGGAGGCAAGGTCGCCGTCCTTGATTTGCGACTGGCGGCGGATGTCGATACGGACGGAGGCGTAGAACTTGAGGGCGTTGCCGCCGGTGGTCGTCTCGGGGTTGCCGAACATCACGCCGATCTTCTCACGCAGCTGGTTGATGAAGATGCAGCAGCAGTTGGTCTTGCTGATGGTGGCGGTGAGTTTGCGCATCGCCTGCGACATCAGACGGGCTTGGAGTCCCACCTTCGAGTCGCCCATGTCACCTTCGATTTCGCTCTTCGGGGTGAGGGCGGCCACGGAGTCAATGACGATGATGTCGATGGCGCCGGAACGGATGAGGTTATCGGCGATCTCCAAAGCCTGCTCTCCGTTATCGGGCTGTGAGACAAGCAGATCTGCGGTGTTGACACCGAGTTTTTCGGCGTAGAAGCGGTCGAAGGCGTGCTCTGCGTCGATGAAGGCTGCGATGCCGCCCTGCTTCTGTGCCTCGGCGATGGCGTGGATGGCCAGCGTGGTCTTACCGGATGATTCGGGCCCATAAATTTCAATGATACGGCCTTTCGGGTAGCCGCCCACACCGAGGGCGTTGTCCAAGCCGATGGAGCCGGTGGAGATGACCTCAATATTATCGACGGCGTTGTCGCCTAAGCGCATGATGGAGCCTTTGCCGAAATTCTTTTCCAACTTCTCAAGAGTGGCATTCAACACTTTGAGTTTCTCTGCATTAACGTTTGCATTTTCCATAAATAACAATTCAGATTTTTGGGGTTAAACAACGCGCAAAAGTACGCCAAATTTCTGAAAAGAAGGGTATCCGATTCCATCTTTTTTCATAAAAGTGACGAAATGGCCGATTTCAGTCGTGAAAGGCAGGATCTGTGGGAAAAAGTGGCAGAAAAGGGGAGGAAACAGGATTCGTGATTCGTGGACGATGGTGATGCAGATGCAGATGGAGGTTCCGCCGCTCACTTCGTTTGCGGCGGAATGGTGCGGTGTCCTGATGTGGGGGATGGATCGAAATAACAAATTGCCCGCACACCTACGGCGTGCGTTTTTACCGTGTTACACCGCTACGCTACCATGGCATGCACCCCTAACGGGGTGCGTGTAAAATGTGAACGCCCCGATACAATGGCGGCAGTCCGTTAGGACTGCTTGCCTTGTTAGGCGCGGGATTTGTGCGGGAAAAATCGCAGGCCGTTAGGCCTGCGGGGAGAAAAACGAATATAAATCGCGAATTATGGGGATAATACCATTTTTCGCGGTGTTTACGAGAACAAAAAAATGCAGAATTTACAATACGATATCATTGTCATACAATGTGGAAAGAACATCGTTTATGCTTTCGTACGAATATTGTTGATCTATATCATATTGGGTCAGTTTCTCCCTACATGAATCTATGATTTTTTGTTTCGCTGAATTGTCTTCAAATTTTTTCCGTAAAGCAAATAATGCACATATCATTATCGAATTGATTTTTGCAAGTCCGACATTTTCATCTTTGTAGAAAACATTACTATTGTAGTAATCGGCATTGGCAAATAGAAAGTCAAATCTATCGCAGTCAAAAGCACTTCTGACCAAATTTTCAAAGGAATAAGCATCATCCATAATAATATCTCTTAATTTAGTGAAACAATAGACTTAAATAATTAGTCTTTTAGGCAACGGACAGAACGACCTATCTCCGCGGTAACAGTACTACGCATTTCCACTTCAGCTTGACTGTAGTAAATAGCAATAGAACTACCTGATCCCCAAAATTCGGCAGCAACGTTGATAAGGCATATACCACCATTGGCTGAGTAAAATCTGCCAGCCGGCAATGCACTAAAACCAGAAGCATTGTTGGTGGAAGGAGTATTGCCTACTGCACATACCTCATCACTACTACTCCAATCGGTAGGGCTTGCCATTGCTTTGCCAATGTAGGTGAATGCACATGCATACTGAATCTGATTGAGCATATAGTTTCTTAGTTCTCTCCATTCTGTATAACTTGGCAAGTGCCAACCTGTAGGACATATGCCACTTGACACCGCTTTATAGTTATATATAAGGCCATAAGTGGACATGTAAGAGGAATTCCCGTCTGGATAGTACCAGTAACCAATGGTCGTAGATGCACCAGATTGTCCGCTTGCACCTTGTGATATAGGAGATCCACCGCGATACGTCTTCGTGCGCAAGTTTTCCTTCATCCAGCATTGGCTGCCTATTTGTACGGTGTTATACACATTTCCTTCAATGTCAGTGAGAGTGGGTGTGCCTTCGCAGGGATATGAATCGTTGGGATTTAAACCTTCACCATCCCATTCTACATAAATGTGCTCACCACCTCCGCCACCAGATCCGCCGTTACCACCGCCATTTCCACCAGTATATTGTGGCGTTGTAAATGAAAATACTGCCCCATAAGAAGTTCCTTCTCCATTGGTTGCGTATGCTCTTACATAGTAAGTGGTTTCCTCCATTAATCCTGAAATCACACCCATAAAATTGCCAACTCCAGCACCACATTGCAAACTTACGTTGTTTAATG
Source organism: Bacteroidales bacterium (assembly GCA_016285085.1). Lineage (GTDB taxonomy): Bacteria > Bacteroidota > Bacteroidia > Bacteroidales > WCHB1-69 > UBA1756. The sequence continues at coordinate 12,979 of JAEEQA010000021.1, read as the reverse complement.
TCGGTGATGCAAGAGTGTCCCAGCAGAAACCACGCTCTACAACTATGTTTCCTCCATCAGAAAGGACAATGCCGCTTACTTCTGCTGATGAAGACGTGAGGTTTGAAACGGAAAGAGTGCTAACCATCGGCGATCCGGATGCATAGAGGTCAAACACCAATGCAAACGTCTGTGAGGCACCCTGCATTTGTGAAATACGCTCGCTTTCCACCTCCGTACCATTAATGGTGGCATACCCAACATATTCCATCATGTCACCGAAATTGAACGGATTGGTAGTGGTGCCGCGGATGTGGGATTTGGGTTGTTGAGACAACGCATGCGTTGTCTTTACAATTTCCCCCGCATATTCAATACCATTGCCGTTTCCACCACCGTTGTTCACCATTTTGATGGATGACGATTTTCCGTTTTGACGGGCGGTCATCACATACGTGCCGGCGGCGGACAGGGTGACACGGAATTGATGATGGCCTGGTAGGGGCGAATAATCATTCGCCCCTACCACAAAACGTCCGTTCACATCCGCGATGTCCAATGTCATCGTCCCTGCGTCCGCCACCGCCAACAAAACGTCGGTGGTACCATTGAACGGATTGGGATTGTTTTGCGACAGAACGAAACCACCGTTGTCGGCATAATCGTCAATGCCTGTGCCGTTTTGCATTGTCAGCGTGGTGTCGGGCCAGTAAATCGTTTCCTGCCACCCTTTGGTCAGATTGGTGATGGATACACGATCCAACTGCACCCGGTTATTGTTGGCATCTCTTCCTGTGAAGGTGAGGGTAACGGATTGCGCTTGCACAGCGACAAATAAAAATAGGAGGGCAATAATCCCTACAATGCTTTGTGTAATTTGTTTTTTCATAATCATACTTTTTATGTTTGTAATAAATGCTCTTTCAATCTGTTGCAAACCGTCTTCGCTCTTCAGTCACAAACATAAAAAATCGTGAACTTCATTTGTTGAGTCCGAGGTCCTAGGAAAACCTACAATGCTAACAAGAAAGCCCACGATTTTAACGTGAGCGTTTCCCGCTTTCTGAAGCATTGTAATCTGAAATTTCCTAGGTTTCGGACTGCTCAAAGAAAAGCGAAAACGCTTTTATATATGTTGAGACAACGCACGCGTTGTCTGTACTTATTGTTTTTTCAGTTTATTCTATAGGCGATGGGATTTTGGTTTATAAAGTTTAAAGGTTTATAAAGTTGTAAGTTTATCAAGTAAAAGGTAGAAGGTAGGAAGTAGGAGGTAGAAAGTTTTCTATTTCATTTCGGAAAGGTATTGTTCGATTTGGGCTTTGAGGGGCGGGAGGTCAACTATTATTACATTCCAAATGCCTTCCTCGTCAATTTGGTAGTAGTCGTGTACAAGGACATGTCTCATTCCGATGACCCCGCGCCAATTCGTATTGGGATGAGCAACAATAAACTCCTTAGATAGTTTGTTGGAGGCCTCTCCGATAACTTGAATATTCCAAGTTACAGCATGACGGAGAATTTTATCGGTAACAATATCCTCAAACACTTTCCCTGCCACATATTCCTCAATGGTATTTATGGCATTCTGAATATGTTCCAATCTTGCTTTGTCGTTAAGCGGACTTCTCATAAATCAACAGTTTATCATGGTTCGCTGTCTGAACAGCAAAAGGTAATAGCGTGCCCTCTTTCACCAAATCTATCTTTTTGTTTAACAAATCCTCCAAATCCAGCATCATCGTTGCTTGACCAATAATAGATACTTTTGCCTTCTTGTCAAAAACTACTAAAATGTCCACGTCGCTGTCAGGAGTTTCCTCGCCGCGGGCATACGAACCGAACAGCCACGCCTTCAGCACGGGCTGGGTTTTGAAATAGTCCTGAATGGTCTTGATCATTTCGGCATCCATAACTAGGAGAGTTTACGGCGGCAAAGATATTAAAAAACTGAAAATTGAAAATGGAAAATTGAAAATTATAAAGTTTACTAAGTAGTGGGCCACCAAGTGGTGAACTTTCGGCGGCAAAGATATTAAAAATCTGAAAACTGAAATATGCCTGCTTGCACCCTTACACCAGCTTCAGCGTCTGTTTGATTTTGGAGGTCAGGATGTCGATTCCCTTCTCGTTGTCGCCGCCGACGGGGATGATGATGTCGGCCATGCGCTTGGACGGCTCGATAAAGGTTTCGTGCATCGGCTTGACATACGTGAGGTAGTGGCGGATGGACTTGTCGAGGCCGCGGCCGCGCTCGTTCACATCGCGTTGGATGATGCGGATGAGCCGCTCGTCGGCACTTGTGTCCACAAACACCTTCAGATCAAGGGCTTTAGCCAACTCGGTGTCGGTGAAGATGAGGATGCCCTCCACGATGATCACCTCCGACGGCATGACGGGGATGGTCTCTTTCCCGCGGCGGCAGGTGACATACGAGTAGGTCGGCATCTCGATGCTGCGACCCGCCTTCAGCTCCTGGATGTGCCGGGTGAGCAGCGGCCACTCGATGGCATCCGGATGGTCGAAGTTGATGGACTCACGCTCCTCCTGCGTCAGGTTCCCGTTGTCCTTGTAGTAGGAGTCCTGCGACAAAACGCTCACGCTTTCCTGGGGGATGGACTCGATGATTTTTTTCACTACGGTGGTCTTCCCCGAACCGGAACCACCGGCAATACCTATGACTAGCATTTATTATGTTTTTTTGATGATGATGCTTAAGTTTTGAGTCAAGAGTAAAAAAATGAGAGTCAAGAATTAAGAGTTAAGAGTAAAGAATTTTTTTACTTTCTACTTTCTACCTTTTACTTTATGAACCTGATGAACTTTACAAACTTGATAAACTTTACAAACTTGATGAACTTGATAAACTTGATAAACTTTACAAACTTTACAACTCTTTTTTGAGGAACTTCGCCGTGTAGCCGATGCCGTCGGCGGCGATCGTCTCCGGGGTGCCTTCCGCGATGATCTCCCCGCCGTTCTTGCCACCCTCGGGACCCATGTCGATGACCCAGTCCGCCATCTTGATGACGTCCATGTTGTGCTCGATGACGAGGATGGTGTTGCCGCGGTCCACCAGTTTGTTCAGTACATTTAATAATATGTAGATGTCCTCGAAATGAAGTCCCGTGGTGGGTTCGTCGAGGATGTAGAAGGTGCGGCCGGTGTCATTTTTGGAGAGTTCGGCGGCCAGCTTGATGCGCTGCGCCTCGCCGCCGGAAAGGGTGGTGGAGGGCTGCCCCAGCTTGATGTACCCGAGCCCCACGTCAAAAAGGGTGCGGAGCTTGTCGGCGATGGCGGGAATGTTGGCGAAGAACTCGACGGCCTCCTCCACGTCCATCTCCAGCACGTCGTTGATGGACTTGCCTTTATAGCGCACCTCCAGCGTTTCGTCGTTGTAGCGTTTCCCCCCGCACGCCTCGCACGTGACGTACACGTCCGGCAGGAAGTTCATCTCGATGGCTTTTACGCCGCCGCCGCCGCACTCCTCGCAGCGGCCGCCCACCACGTTGAAGGAGAAGCGCCCGGGCTTGTAACCCCGGATCTTCGATTCGGGAAGCTCGGAGAAGAGCTGCCGGATGAGGTCGAAAACGCCGATGTAGGTCACGGGGTTCGACCGCGGCGTGCGGCCGATGGGCTGCTGGTTGATCTCGATGACCTTGTCGATGTTCTCGATTCCGTCCATATCGATGTAGGGGAGCGGCTTCTTCTCGGCACGGTAGAAATGGCGGTTCAGAATCGGGTACAGTGTCTCGTTGATGAGCGTGGATTTGCCGCTGCCCGACACGCCGGTGACGCAGATAAACTTGCCGAGCGGGAAGGTGACGGTGACGTTCTTCAGGTTGTTTCCCGTCGCCCCGATGATGGTGAGGGTCTGGCCGTTGCCTTCGCGCCGCACTTTCGGCACCTTTATCTTTTTCTTGCCGCTGAGGTATTGCGCCGTCAGCGTCCCCGATTTCAGGATTTCCTTGTAAGTGCCCGCCGCCACGATCTCGCCGCCGTGGATGCCCGCCGCCGGTCCGATGTCCACGATGTAGTCCGCCGCCCGCATCATGTCGCGGTCGTGCTCCACCACGATGACGGAGTTGCCGAGGTCGCGCAGGTGCTTCAGCGCCTCAATCAGCTGGTGGTTGTCGCGCTGGTGCAGCCCGATGCTCGGCTCGTCCAGGATGTACAGCACGTTGACGAGGCGGGAACTGATCTGCGTGGCCAACCGGATGCGCTGCGCCTCACCGCCCGACAAGGCCTTCGACGGAAGGTTGAGCGAGAGGTACTGGATGCCCACATCCTCCAAGAAGCCCAGCCGGAAGCGGATTTCGCGAAGCACTTCGTGGGCAATCTTCTTTTTCTTGTCATCCAAATATTTGGGACATTCATCCACCCAGCGGATGAGGTCGGCGATGTCCATCCGTGCGAGGTCGGCAATGTTCTTGTCGCCGATTCTGAAGTGCAACGACTCCTTTTTCAGCCGGTTGCCGTTACATTCGGGGCAGGGAATTTCATTCATGAATCCCTGGATCCATTTGCGGATGGAGGCGGGAGCACTGTCGGCATCGAAGTTCTTGATGAAGTTAACGATACCCTCGTAATGCATCGTTGCAGGCGACAGTCCCGAAAGTTCGCGCTTCACCTTGATCGGCTCTTCTGTGCCGTACAGGATGATGTTCAGCACGCCGTCCGGAAGTTCCCCGACGGGGTCGTCGAGAGTAAAATGGTATTTCTCGCCGAGTGCCTCTATTTGTCTGAAAATCTGACTATTCTTATATGTTCCGATGGGGGCGATGCCGCCGTTCCGGATCGATTTCGTCGGGTCGGGGATGAGCTTGTCCATGTCGATTTCCGCCACGTAGCCGAGGCCGTTGCACCGCTCGCACGCCCCGTACGGGGAGTTGAACGAGAAGGTGTTCGGCTCCGGTTCGGGGTAGGAGATGCCGGTGGTGGGGCACATCAGGTACTTGCTGAAATTCTTGGTCACGCCGCTCTCGTTGTCCAACACGAGCAACGTTCCCTTGCCGTGCTTCAGTGCCAGACGCAAACTGTTGATTAGACGCATTTTGGAACTTTCGCGCACGATCATGTTGTCAATGACGATTTCGATGTCGTGTACTTTGTAGCGGTCAACGGCCATGTTGAGGGTCAGTTGGCGGATTTCGCCATCCACACGCACTTTGGAGAACCCTTTTTTGCGGGTGTCCTCAAACAGTTCGCGGTAGTGTCCCTTGCGGCGTTTCACCGCCGGTGCAAGAATCGTGATGTTTTTCCCGTCGTAAAGCTCCAGCAGCCGGTCGATCAGTTCCGACTCGGTGTAGCGGATCATCTTTTCGCCGGTTTCGTAGGAATAGGCGTCGGCGACACGGGCGAAAAGGAGGCGCAGGAAGTCGTAAGTTTCCGTAATCGTGCCGACGGTCGAGCGCGGGTTCTTGTTGGTGGTCTTCTGCTCGATGGCGATGACGGGGTTGAGTCCCGTGATCTTGTCCACATCGGGGTGCTCGTAGTTGCCGATGAACTGGCGGGCGTAGGCGGAGAAGGTCTCCATATAGCGCCGCTGCCCCTCGGCATAGATGGTGTCGAAGGCGAACGACGACTTGCCGCTGCCGCTGAGTCCGGTCACCACAATCAGCTTGTGGTGAGGCATTTCTACGGAAACGTTTTTCAGATTGTTTTCTCTGGCTCCGGTAATTGTCAGTTTGTCTTCTGCCATGTTTGTGAGGCTGCGAGTTCGGGGTGTTTATTTTTCTGTGGGAATTTGGATGAGGTAGGTTTTCCCATTGGAGACGGTCAGTTTCTTGGCGCGGCACCACGGGTTGAATTCCTTGAATTGCTTGTAGGTGATGCCCTGCTCTTTACAATATTGGTACCAGTCGGGCACGGAGGCGGTGATGGTGTCCACGCGGCAGGCGATGGGCGGGTATTTCTCCTGCTCGGTGATCTGCACGCCATAAATGTGCGGGTTCTCGAAAACCAGTTTGTAGGCGAGGATGCGGAATACGTAGCGGGCGGTTTCGGGGTTGAAGTAGGTGTCCCAGTAGGTCTGCACCGACTGTGCTGCGATGTTGTTGGCGACCCCGTTCTCGCCCATGTTGTAGGCGGCGGCGGCCAAAGCCCATGACCCCAGCCGGTTCTTCGAGCCCCGCAGGTACTTGCAGGCGGCGCGGGTGGCTTTTTCCACGTTGTACCGCTCGTCCACCTCCTCGCGCACTTCGAGCCCGTAGCTCTGTGCCGTGCTCTGCAGGAACTGCCAGAAGCCCACGGCCTTGGCCGGCGAGATGGCGTTCGACAGGCTGCTCTCGGTGACACACAGGTATTTGAAGTCCTCGGGAAGTCCTTCTTCTTTCAGAATTTTTTCAATGACAGGAAAATAGCGCCCGGAACGTTTCAGGCACAGCAGGGTTGTCGAGTGCTGGTAGCAGATGGCGGTCAGCTCGCGGTCCAGCGACTCGCGCACCGAATGGTCGTCCAGCGGCACCTCCTCGCCCATAAAGTCCAGTTTTTCCGGAAGAGGCGGCGGCGCGAGCACGTTGTTGTAGTGGTTCATCGCCTTCAATGTCTTGTTCTCTTCGGCAAGAGCATGGTTGCGGATGCCGGCAAGGACGCAAAATGTTGTCAAGGCGGCGCACCCGACGACGGCTGCAATTATGGTGAAAATACGTTTTTTATCCACGATAGCTGTTCTTTAGAAATGCCAGCTCAATCCGATGCTGTATAGGATAGGAAGCTGGTAGATGGTCTTGTTTGTGATTCGGTCTTGGTAGAAGATGTTCTTGTAGTTATAGACGTTGGTGACACCGACACTCGCTTCGATGGTGTGGCGCTCGCCGATGTGGAAGGCCTTCTTCGCGCTGAGGTCCAGACGGTGGTAGCTGGGCAGCCGTCCGCCGTTGTAGTCGGCAAGGATGAAGTTCAGCCCTTCGTTGGCGGAGATGTAGTCCACGTTGAAGGCGTTGGCGTTGAGGTTCCCGTAGTAGCTCTGGGTCTGGGTGTAAGGGAAGCCGCTGCCGTAGTTCCAGCGGAGGTCGATCTGCCAGCTGCGGCGCTTGCCGAAACTGTAGGAAGCCAGCAGGTTGATGTTGTGGCGTCGGTCGTAATGCGGCTTGTAGTGGATGTGACCGTCGTAGCGGTTGACCCAGCCTAATGAATATACAGCCTTGATCAATAAACCTTTATAGTTGAAATCAATGGTGATGTCGCCGCCGTAGGCCTGCCCGGCCTCATACATGTAGTCGGGGTCCTCGTCAAACATCTTGTAGCGGTTGAGCGAGGTGAGGACGGAGAAGTTCTTGAAGTACCCTTCAATGTTGATGGTGGTGTAGGGGATTACATCCAATTCCAGTCCGAGGATGACATGCTGCGACTTTTGCAGGCTCGAGCGCACCTCCTTGCCGAGCACCGTGGTGTCGGGCAGACCGTAGGGGGAGGAGAGAAAGCCCGAGAAAAGGTTGACCACGTCGCGGTCGGAGGTGGCGGCGACGAAGTTCTGGGAATACATGCCGCCCGCTAGTTTCAGACGGATTTTCGGGGTGATGTTCCATTTGAACGAGAGACGCGGCTCCGGAGAGGCAACACTCAGAGATGCATAGTATTGCAGACGGAAACTCGGCTCGATCAGGATCTTGTCGCGGTAGTTGTATTTGTATTTGGCGAAAAGTCCGATGTCGGTGGTGTAGTCCACAGTTTTATGTACGCTGGAGGCGTTGGTGTCGCTGTAGAAGATGTACCTTGCCGTGTAGCCGACCACCTCCGCGCCGAGCGAGAGCAGGCTCTTGCCGATATAGTACGAGAAATTGAGGTTGACATTGAAACCCGAAAGGGTGCTCTGGCGGGCGTTGGTGTCCTTGCCGGTGGTCTCGCGGTCGATGACGGGCTTGTAGGCCTTGTCGTCCAGGGAGGTGCGGTAGTTGGTGTAGGCGACGGTTCCCTCGATCATCATCGGGGCCTTGCCGGGGATGATCAGGAAGTTGGCGCCCGCGCCCCAGTTCTTCCAGTGGTAGGTGGCCACCTCCGAGTAGTTCACCTTGTCGTCGAAACGGAAGCCGAACAGGTTCAGTTTCGTGCCGGTCTTTCCCGTGAGGGAGAGCTTGCCGTACAGGTCAAGATAGTTGTAGGGAAGTCCTTGCTCGATGTAGGGGTAAAAAACCTTGGAGGATTGTTCTAGGTAGGAGCCTTTCACCGACAGGATGTAGCTGAGGGCCACCCCGCGGTCTTCTTTCAGTTTGACAATGGGGCCTTCCAGAAGCAGCTTGGCCCCGAAGGTGTTGAGGTCGACTTTGCCGGAGATGTGCTTCTTGTTGCCGTCGCGGGTGCGGATGTCCATCACCGAGGAGAGGCGGCCGCCGAACTCCGCACCGAAACCGCCGGTATAGACATCGGCAGAGCTGATGATGTCGCTGTCGAAAACGGAGAAAAGCCCGATGGAGTGGAACGGGTTGTAAATCAACATCCCGTCTAGAAGCAGCATGTTCTGGATGGGCGTGCCACCGCGCACGTACAGCTGGCCGCCCTGGTCGCCGGTGGAGACAATGCCCGGCAATATCTGAAGGTACTGGGCAAAGTCGGCCGTTCCGCCGATGGCCGGCATCTGCTTGATGTCCTTGGCGGTCACCGAGATGACGGAGGTGCGCGTTTCCGTCACCACACGCTGCCGCTCGGCGCTCACACTCACACTTTCCAACGTCGTCTTGGTCGGTTCCAGGTAGAAATTATGCGTGGTCATATCCCCTTTGATGGTGATGGGTTCCACGATGGAATCGTACCCGATGAACGAAACCTGCAGGGTGTAATCGCCCGGCGGAATACGCGTGAGCATATAGCCGCCGTTCTTCTCGGTCATGCAGCCGTAAGACGTTCCCGCTAGTTGGATGACCGCGTATGCGACAGGTTCGCCGTTGCTTTTGTCATAGACAAAACCCTTCATGGCTCCGTGCTGGGCGATGGAATTGTTGCATAAAAAACAAAATATCAGTATGTTAAAAATGATATGGAAAATCCGTTTCATCGGTTTGAAATTAAGGCGGCAAAGGTACGATTTTTTTGTCTTTTTTTGTACCTTTGCAACCTCATTTTTCAGATGTATGAAACAGGAAAAAATCCCCGTCAGACTCTATTCGGAAATAGGCCGCCTGAACGCCGTCCTTTTGCATAAACCCGGTCCGGAAATCGAGGCAATGACCCCGATGAACGCCGCCCACGCCCTCTATCAGGACATTCTCAATAAGGATATTGTGGATGAAGAGTATCGCCTCTTCTCCGGTGTGCTGTCGAAGTGCACCAAGACCTACCAGGTGAAGGACCTGCTTGCGGAAATCCTTACGGATCCCGACGTTGCCGAGGATCTCGTGCGCCGCAGCTGCCTCTCCGACGGCTGCGAATACCTCATTCCCGAACTTCTTGCCCAAACTCCCGATGTTCTTTCCACAACATTGATTGAAGGCTTCCGCTACCGGAAGGGAAAGGACGAAGTGCGTTTTGAAGAGGGACATTATGTCCTGCAACCGCTTTATAATCTTTTCTTTACGAGGGATGCTTCCTCCTGTGTCTTCGACCGTGCCCTTATCAATACGATGTCATTTCAGGTGCGGGTGCGCGAGGCGTACATTTACAAGGCTGTCTTTGAAAATTTCTTTGGTGCGGGAACGTTCCGTGCCGAGGATGCCGACCCGGCGGCGCGTACCGAAGGCGGCGACGTGCAGATTGTCCGCGACGACCTGCTCTGTGTCGGTTGCGGCATCCGCACCAACCCCAAAGGCATTGAGTACCTGTTGAAGGCCCACGCGCACAAGCCGCGCTTCACCGTCATTGCACAGGAACTCCCGCTGGAACCCGACTCGTTCATCCATCTGGACATGGTGTTCACCTTCCTGGGACCCCACACCTGCATGGCCTTTGAGCCGATGATCAAAAAGACTGGATTGTTCGCCAATAAATCCACCATTGCCTATACCATTGAAAATGGTGTGATTACGAAGAAAGAATATCCTGAAATCCTGTCAGCCCTCCGTTCGCAGGGCGTTGATTTAACGCCTGTTTTCTGTGGCGGTGACGACGAGTGGACGCAGCTGCGGGAACAGTGGCACAGCGGCGCCAACTTTTTCGCCCTCGGCCCCGACCATGTCATCGGCTACCGGCGCAACCGCCGCACCATCGAGGCGCTGGACAAGGCCGGCTTCACCGTCCTCAAGGCGGAGGAGGTGGTGGACGGGAATGCCAATCCGTTCGATTACAAAAAATGCGTGGTTACCTTTGCGGGTTCGGAACTGCCCCGCGGCGGCGGCGGCGCCCGCTGCATGACCTGCCCCGTCAACCGCGACGAGGTGGATTACAACGCCCTGTAGAGACGCGATTCATCGCGTCTCCATACGCGTCTTCATACACGCGTTTCCACATCACAAAAATGTTTCAGGTTAGAACAAACTGATGCTGATGCCCAAGGACATCGGGTGCATTTTGGGCCCCTTCCCGTCCTTGAAAACGTTGGTCATCTGGTAGGAATAATACACACCAAACGATTTCCAACCCATGCGGATGAAGACGTCGGCGCTGAATTTTTCCTTGTTGTAAAAATTGCGGTCCTTGTAGTTGAGGTACTCGTCTTCCACACCATTGTAGTGCGGCCCTTTGTAGCGGTAGGCGAAACCGGCCACCACGCCCACATGGACACCGAGGTCGATTTTGAAACCGCAGGAGTGGCGGTAACGGATTTCAATCGGAATGTTGCAGTTGATGTGCGACATCCGGCTCTGTTTGTACTTGATGTTTTCGGGAAGGATGTAGTACTTGGTGACGTCCGCATCCTTGTCGTACTTTATCATGCAGTTTGAATACTGGGAGTAAAAGGTCACACCCACACCGAGACCGAAGGAGATGTGCTTTGACTGCGGAAGTTTGAAATCCCAAAGGGCGGAGATGTTGAAACCGGGGTCGAATTTCATGAAGTTTCCTTGCGAGGGAACCCCCATCCAGAAGGAGTGGTAAATGTCGAAGACCAGCCGGTCGCGCACGACCTCGACCTTCGCGATTTCCTTGATCTTGTTAAGGGTAGTATCGTTTTGCGCCATCATGCCCGTGCAAAGGCATACCGAAAGCGCGATAAGGAGGAGTCTTTTCATTGCAAAAAATTAGGGCTGCAAAGGTACGAATTTATTCAGAAAGTCACGCAATGATTTTTCCTGTATTTGCATCCGGTGCTACAGTACGGTGATGGTGCCTTTGATTTTCTTCCGTGCTTCGTACTTCGACTTCAGGTCGATCCTGTAGGTGTAGGTCTCGTTTACGTCCAGCTTTCCGTTGATTCTGCCGTCCCACTGGAAATGCGGGTCTTTGGAGGTGAAGATGAGTTTGCCCCAGCGGTTGTAGATGAAAATCTCAAACTCGACGATGTCTTTGGTGGAGGGGAGGTAGAAGACGTCGTTGATGCCGTCGTGGTCGGAGGGGGTGATGCAGTTGGGCAGATAGAAATAGAAGGGACAGCGGTTGGTCAGGGTGATGGCGCCCTTTTCGGAGCAGCCGGCTTTGGTCGCGGTCACGGAATAGGTGCCGCCTTCGGACACGGAGATGGACTGGGTCATGTCGCCGGTGTTCCAGATGTAGCTGTCGCAGTCGCCGTCCGGCACCGTCAGCACAAACTCGCCGTCCTCGTCAAAGCAGTGGGTCGTATTGGGACCGAGGTTGGCGTTCGGGCTCGGCTGGACGGTAAGACTCAGGTTGATGGTGCTGTCGCAGCCGAGGCTGCTTTGTATAGTGCGGCTGTAGGAGAATGTTCCCACCTCGTTCTGTGAACCAAGATTGAATCCGTTGCGGCCATAGGGCTTGCCCAGACAAATCTCATCGGAAATATCGGTTTGGTACGAGTCGTGTACGGTGATGTCGTGGGTGAGGGTCATGATGCAGCCGTTTCCGGCAGAAATGACCACGGTATAGGTGGTGTTGGCTTCGGGCGACACGGTGATGCTCGGGCTGTTGCCGATGACGTTGCCGTTCTCCATCCATTGGTAGCTGTCGCCGCCGCCGGCGGTAAGGGTGGCGGGTCTTCCGCTGCAGATGTCGTGTGGACCGGTGAGGGTGGGTGCGATGCTTCCGGTGGTGATGGTCATCGTGTAGGTGTCCTGGCAGGCGTCGTCGCTCAGGCCGGCAACGAGGGTCACGGTGTAGGTGCCGCCGCTCGGGAACGTGTGCTGCGGGTTGTAGGCGTCGGAGGTGGTGCCGTCACCGAAGTCCCAATGGGCCGTTTCGCACGGCTCGTGGTTCGGGCTCGGATTGACCTCGTCGTAGGTGATGGTGCTGGTGTTGTTGAACGTGTAGGTGAGCCCGCAGCTGTCGGCAACGGGTTCGAAACTGGCCATCGGGTAGCGTGGCTCGAGGGAGGTGTGCAGGTCGAAACCGCAGTTGGGATTGTTGAGGAAGGACACATGGCAGTAGAGGTTGCCCTGTCCGCCGCTGGTGCTTACCGTCACCGACTGTTCCGTCGAGATGGTATTGCCCGGATTGTTGGCGTAATACCAGTTGTAGTTGAAGCCCGCCGGAGCCGTGAAGGTGTTTACAGGAGTCTCACCGCACGATTCAGCCGTGATCACCTTCCGCTTGCAGTTCAACGAGAAGTAGGCATAGCCGAAATGCGCCCCCTGGTCGCAGTCGTAGGTGGTCAGTCGTACCCGCACCACCTGCCCGTGGTAGGCGGTGACATCAAAACCGACACTGGTCCAGTCTTTCCAGTAAAGGGTTTCGCCATCGTAGCTCGTCTCGTTCCATCCGTTGGTGGTGGAGCCTGAAATGAAGTTGGCGTATCCGCATTCGGGGTCGATGCGGTTGTTGTTCTGGTCAAGGATCTCGAATTCGAAACGGGGCTGTTCGTCTTCATCGTGGCCGGAAGGGTTCTGAAGGACGGCGGCGTATTTGAGCAGAAGAATGTCGCCGATGGTGGTGTCCACCCTGTAGTCGTAGGCGGTGCTTTCGCATCCGTAGTCGGTTGCCCAGCTGCCGAGACGCACGGAGTCCCTCGCGCGGGGCG
>JAEEQA010000020.1 GCA_016285085.1 Bacteroidales bacterium | reverse complement strand
CATATTGAAAAAATATTCCTTTTCATTGCCCAATTTTCAGTTTTCCGTTTTCCGTTAACTAACGTTGCCGATGTTCTCCTGGATCATCTCCTTCAGGTACTGGATGACCTCGGGTTCCTGGATGGAGATGCCGTCGAGGGCTTCGTTCACCTCGTCGGTGTCGAACACGTAGTCGGTTTCATTGGATTTGTAGTGGAAGATGAAGCGGATGTCGGGGTAGGCGGAGGCGGTGAGGACGACGGTGCCGGCGAGGTCGCCCATGGGCGGGCGGTCGAGATGGCTGCGGCCGAACACCGCGGTGACGGTTGTGCCCTTGCCCTTCTCCGACTGGATGTCGAGGCTGCCGCCGGTCTGCTCGGTGTTCTGCTTGAGCAGGGGCAGTCCGAGGCCCACCTTGCGGGTGGTGCGGGTGGTGAAGAAGGGGTTGATGACTTTCTGCACGGTCTCCGCGTCCATGCCGCACCCGTTGTCGATGAAGCGGATGGTGAGCGTGTCGGCGGCCGCATCCTCCAGCACCTCGAGGGTGACTTCGGAAGCACCGGCGCGGGTGGAGTTCTGCAGAATGTCCATAATGTGCATGGAGAGGTCTTTCATACTATGATATTATTTTTAGTTCCTGATACTTCCCCTTCTTTTTGAAGAAGGGGTGCACGCAGTGCAGGGTAGTTGTATAAATATTAAAATTCATATTGAAAAAAATTATTATTCTACTACCCCGGCCTACGGCCACCCCTTCTACATAGAAGGGGAATTTTCTACACTTCCAGCAGTACCCGTCGGCCCTCTTCCTGGTGCAGGGCTTTCCGGATTTCGTCGAAGCTGCGGGTTTCAAGTTCGAACCAGCAGGGGGCGGTGGCGATGACGTCGGGCAGGTGCGCGTCGGAGGCGCGGGTGAAGGTCTTGTCCTTGAGGTAGGGATGTTGCTGGAGGATCTTCTCCTTGTCGCCGCGTTTGGAAAGTTCCACGGCGTCGTAGGGGAGGTCGAAGGGAATGAAGCCGAGTTGCGAGATGACGCTGTTCTTCGTTTTGTCGATGTGGGCGGGGATGAAGATGCCGTTGAGCTCCTTCACCTTGGCGGCGATGGTTTCGATGGGGACATCGAGGCCGGAGGTGAGCAGGCGGGGCTCCTCGTACACGATTTCATAGTCCTCGTTGATCTGGACCTGGTCGCCGAACACTTCCGGCACGTTGGGGATGTCGGGCAGGTGCTCGTCCAGGAACTTCTGGAACAGGTCGAGCGTTTCATGGGTCTCGAAGAAGGCGAGGCAGTGCGCCTCCTCCTTGGTCGTAACCTCCGCGCCGCATAGCACGAAGATGTCGCGGTTGTGCGAGTAGTGCTCGGCCAGGCGGCAGTGGCGGGTGCAGTTGTGGTCGGTGATGCCGATGATGTCCACACCCTTCCGCTTCGCCTCCTCGATGATGAAATCGGGCGACATGTCCAAGTCACCGCACGGCGACAGCAGCGTGTGGTTGTGTAGGTCTGTCTTGAATAGCTGCACGTTACTGGTTGATCAGTTGGTAAACCTTTCCCGTCGTTTCAAAAGTCTGCGCATCGGTGCCGAGTACCGGGATACCTTCGTCCACGGCCTGTTCCAGCATGTCCTCTTCGGGTTTGTTGCCCTTCACGAGGAGAATGGCGGCGAGTTCCTTGAGGGAGGCGATGGCCAGCACGTTCTTGTGGGTCTGCAGGGTGATCCACACCTGGCCTTCGCGGGCGAAGCCCATCACGTCACTCAGCAGGTCGGACGTGTAACCGCCCTTGATTTCACGATCCAAGTTCTCCTGGCCGCAGAAGACGGTCAGATTCATTTTTTCTACTAACTCTTTAACTGTCATTATTGTAAAATATTGATATTGAATAAAATCAAAATAAAAACACCCATTCGGATTGCGGATGCAAAGGTACAACAAAAAAGATTCCGTTTGAAACTTTGCCTCAAACGGAATCTTTATCTATAATGGTGGACACTCTTCCGCTGCGTATGCAGCAGAATCCCGGTTATTCATCAATCACACAACGGACGCTGAAACCCGCATTCAGACTGCCGGGGATCAGTTCCATAGTGCTGCACGCGGCACCGAATTCGCAAGCGTGATAAACGGCGGTGGGCGGTGTGAAAATCCAGAAGTAGGCGCTCACGAACTTCCGTTCGTAGCGATCGAGTTCCGAGTTGTAGTAACCACTGGGCAGCATGTTGAAACCGGTGGTGTTGGTTCCGTTATCGGGAAGCCAGATGTTCACTGCCATCAGATCTTCCGTGCTCGCGGAACTCATCAGGTTCGCCAGCTCCGCTTCGGTGGGCACATGCCAACCCTGCGGGCAGATGCCCTGGAGTGACTCGCCGGCGGCATAAGCTGCCTCAATGTCGGCAATAGAGTTGTTGGGGACATCCATTGTCGCGTTCCAGTCGTACAGGTTGCCATTCGGGTCAATGGCGCGGGTGGGAGCGGTATAGTGCATCACGTTCGGAATCGGACGGTTGCTTCCGTCGCTGTAAACCGTGGCACGGAGATTTTCGGCCATCCAGCAGTAGCAGCCGACACGAACGGTCGAATATTCGTTGCCGTTTCCGTCAATGGCAGTGGGACAGGGCAGGTAGCCAATGACCACCTCCTGTTCGGCGGTGACGATGTGTCCGCAGGTGTCAACGGCCGTCCATGTGATGGTGGTCGTGCCAACGGGGAACACGCTGTCGGGCGCAATGGTGGAAACATTGTTGTAAACCGTATCCAGAATAGCCTCGGTGATAGCGGCATTGGTGAAAGCGAAACTCGGGGTGCCGAAATCGCGGATGATGGTATCGCAGCCATACATAATGTCCTTATTGATGGCAGCGATGGTCATCGTGGTGTTGCTGTGGGTGGTTTCGTCATTGGCAATGACCGGGGCGACGGAGAAGTCGGCGGAGCCGGTGGCCACACAGCCCTTGTTGTCGGTCACGGTGACGGTCACGGTGTAGGTACGGTCACGGTCGTCGGCTTCAGAAGTAACGATGGTGGACAGGTCATTGACATCCACGGCGTCACCTCCCCAAGCAATCACATTGCCGCCGTTACCGCCGGTGGTGGTCATACTCACGGCATATTCGCCCTCACCCATCAGCGGGCACGGAGCATCGGGAACGGTGATGGAGGAAATGACGAGGGTGTCGGGCTGGCTGATGGTGAAGGTGCCCGTGATGGTGTCTTTTGTCAGCACATCGGTCAGCCGCACCTTATACGCGTTGAGGCTGGGTTTCAGGTCGGTAAAGATGTAGGGGTTTTGATCGGTAGTGACTTCGACATTATCGGTCAGGGCGCCGCCGGAGAGCACAATCTGGTAGGGTGCTTCACCGCCGATTATCTTCACGGTGTCGGTACCGTTGTTCTCACCGTAGCAAACCACGTCGGTAGCGGAAGTGGTCATATCAAGGTTGAGGCGCCAGACAGCGTACATGGTAACATTGACATCAGCGCTATAAGTTCCACCCAAATCGTAATTGTCGCCAGATTCGTCAGCGGCAGTGTTCCAACGGTAGAGGGTGCTGTCGGTTCTGCTGAAGGCAGCACCATCGGAGAGGGTGATGTCAACACCAAAATCTTTGCTTTGGTAAGGAATGGTGCCCGTACCGCCATTGGCATCGTAGTAAATGGTAGCACCTTCTTTCCATATTGCATACAAAACAGTATCCGAATTCATCACAATAGGATCGCCCGGGTTGAAGCTGATGCCTGTACTGTCGGACACGGTATTCCAGATGGCGAAAGTATGGAAGGCATCGAAGGGGGTGAATTCACAATTAGCGACCACTAATGTGCGATCCGCTTCAGGGACATCTTTTTTCACACGGATAGTATCCATAGTACCATTGCCGCCATTGCGGTCATAAATAAGAGCATACATTCTATATACTGTGCACAGATCCTCGGACGGGTCATTCGGAACAGCAAAATAACCTTCAGCGCACCATTGAGCCACTGTGGCAGAATCCTCGGTGAATGTGCCACCCGTGAAGACGAATGTGGCAGTACCCGTTGCAGACTGGTCGTTGAACAGCACTCCCTTGTAGGTTCCACTCTCCACATTTATATGACCGGAGGCATTGCTGCCGCCATTTTTGCCTAATTGAAGAACGTTTTTGGCTTCAAAAGTATTGTTGATAAGTGTAATTTCCACCGATGAGTTGCTGTTTTCTCGCACAGCATAGCCATCATTAGGATCCACTCCTGTAAATGTACAATTGGAGATGGTGTCGGCTGCACTACCACCAGAGATATTGACAAAGCTTCCAGTGGCCGTTGCCGAACAGTGGTCAATGGTTGCGCCCTCTGTTGCGGTCAACTGGGCCAAACTATGCAGGTTGTCGCCCGTAGTGTTGCTTACAACAAGATTGTAGCAGGTTGCACCTGAGGTAGCTTTGATACCCACGACTTCCAGGGCCGAAGATGTGCTGGTAAAGGAGCATTGGTCAATGGTAATGTTATGTGCATAGTTGTATTTACCAGTAGTATAAGGTTTATTTGCATCCTTCGTGCTCGGCACCAAAACAAAGGCATCCGTGCCAGCGCAGAAATTTGTTTTGTCACCCTTGAAATTGAGGTTTTGGATGGTCAGCGTTTCCGTACCTGCTGCGCGGCCGTCGCCATCCACGATAATCTGTCCGAAAATGGTGTCGTTGTTGCCTTCGATGGTGAGGTTCAAGCCCGCTTTCTGGTGAACAATGGAGTAGCCAGTGATGTCCTTCAGCAGCTCGATGGTCACATTGCCGGTCATGGTGTGAGCGGAATCCAAGGCATCTTGCAGGTACGGGTATGTGGTCGTGCCAATTTGAGCCACCTCAAGTTTGCGCACGGTGCAATGCTCTTCATCGGGATCGTTGGCTACGGCCTCGTAGCCGTAGGCGCAATAGCCGTCCACCGTGGTCTTCGGCTCGCTGAACGTGCCGCCCGTGAAGGAGAAGGTAGCCGCATCACTGTTCTCTAATGAAATATCACCGTCGTACAAACCGCTGGAAGCGGCAATCACACACGCAGTATTATGTTTTGAAATGATGGCCTTAGGTGCCGTGAACATATTGTCCGCCAATTTGAAGGTGTCTGTACCACGTCCATGTTCTTGGATTCGGATAGAATATTCACCATCTGTGTTACAAGTCAGCGTGTCATTCGCAATCGTATAGATGTTCGTAACGCCGGGAATGTGGTCGCTGCCACCACCGCTGATGTTAATACCGTTTTTCACATTGTCCGTAGCGTTGCAGTTGGTAATGGCCATACCGCTTACGCTGGTGGCCTGCACCAAGCTGTGGCAGTTCTTGGCAACAAGATGGTCAAGTGTGATGTCCCATGACTGCGCACTTGAGGGATCTCTATAAGCGGCCATACCATTTGCAGGATCTCCGCCATCGAAAGTACAGTTACTTACCGTTACATGTGCAGCGTATGAAAGATTGTTTTGGGAGTTGCAAATAAATCCTCTGTCGTCACCATTACTTTTATAAGTAAGAGCATCATTATAAGTGAAATTCAAGTTGGTGATGGTGACTTCGCCCACGGAATTGGGGAAGATTCTGCCGCCATCCACAAATATACGGCCGTTCAGTGTGTCGTTGTTACCTTCAATAATATAATTCAATCCCGCTTTTTGGCGGATGGTTACATCTTCTTCCGTGTTCTTCAGCAGTTCGATGGTCACGTCGCCTGTCATGGTGTAAGCGGTATCCAAGGCGTCCTGAAGGCTCGGATAGGTGGTCGTGCCGATTCGGGCAATCTCCAGCTTGCGGACCGTGCAGTGCTCTGCGTCGGGATCGTTGGCCACAGCCGCGTAGCCGTAGGCGCAGTAGCCGTCCACCGTGGCCTTTGGCTCGCTGAACGTGCCGCCCGTGAAGGAGAAGGTAGCCACATCAGCAGATTCTTTGTATATTTCTCCGTAATAATTACCACTCGTGATATTCAGTGTTGACGCTGTTGAAGAGTTGTTCATTTCAATGGCTCTCGGAGCGGTGAAATTATTGCCAGAAAGAGTGGCCTCTTTAGAAGTTGTAGCACCATCTTTCATACGAAATGCGTACTGGTCTCCACCTGTAAGAGTAGTAATTGTGTTATCAGTGATAATAAAATTGCCACTACCGCCAGAAATGTTAATACCATTCTTCACTTCAGTTGCTGTACAGCCTATAACTGTGAGATTTGTTCCTGCTGCACACTGCACCAAACTATGTAATTGTGTTGCTGTGCAATTTTCCAACACAGTATTAAAATGTGTATTACTGGAACCCGCTCTAAAACCAGAAACATTCGATTTAGCCCATTCATCACCTCCACCATCAAAGGAACAATTACTTACCGTAATGTTATGCGCGTTTGTGTTGCTAGAAGGAGCAATACAGACTAAACCTCTTGGATTATCAGTGTAACCTGTGTTGTAAACAAAATTGAAGTTTTGTATGAGAACTGTTTCAGTTCCCAATCTTGTAGCACCATCAACAATAATTCTTCCTGTAAGAATATGTTCATTACCATTAAGAGTAAGATTCAAATTTGCCTTTTGTGTAATGGTTACTGATTCGGATGTGTTATCCACCAAATCAATTGTAATATCGCCAGTCATCTCGTATGCGGCGTCCACAGCATCTTGCAACGTGGCGTACTCGGTTGTGCCTATTTTGGCCACATTCTGCGCCGTCATTTGTCCGAGACATACGAGCCAAAGGGCCATCAAAAAGAGGCTTTTCAATAAAATGGAATTCCTCATTTTTTTCAGATTGTCATAAATTTTCATAATTGTTTATTTAAGTTACTAATTTATTCTTGTATAGGTTTAAGTTGTTTTTCTTCCAGCATAATGCACGAAGGCCGGATTTTTCTTGGTAGAAAATCCGGCCTTCTTTATGAAGCAAATCGTGTGTTCCCACAGGGAGAACCCATCTTTTTTCTTCTTGGGCATTTGAAATTTTGCAGATTCCCTACCAAGATATACTATGATGTGCGCTTATACCTTTATGCTATAATATTGTATTTTAAGTTGTTATATGTGAATATAGTATTATATTAATTTACAAAATCCGGCTGCAAATTTAGTTTTTTTTCTGTTGATTTTCACTTTTTTCATTTTTTTTTTTTGCAAAAAAGAACAAAAAAAACGATGAAAATGTAGTTTGTGGGAACAGAACGTGCCGCGTTTCTACAGGCCATACAACATAAAACCCGCCAATCCGCACAGCAGAATCAGCAGAATGGGGCTGGTTTTATATTGGTAGGAGGCGATAAAGACGGCGCCGAAGATCGCGATGCTGCAAATCACCTGAATCGGGTCTTCGGCAAACGAGCCGAAGGTTTCAGGCGAGACAAGCAGGAGCGCGGCCGCAGCCACCACACCTACAATGGCGATTCGCAATACCGATAAGACATTGGCAACATCCTTGTTGTCACGGTGTTGCCGCAGGAAGCGACTTACGGCCAGCAGCAACAGGAACGGCAGCAGCAGCACCGCGAAGGAGGCGAGGAAGGCCCCGCACACCGCCCAACCCGCGCCGTAGCCCGCGTTGATGACGGAGGTGTAGCCCGCGTAGGTCGCCACGTTGATGCCAAGAGGCCCGGGCGTCATCTGGCTCACCGCCACGATGTCGGTGAACTCCTGCGCCGTCATCCAGGCGTGGTTTTCCACCACCTCGTTCTGTATCAACGCAATCATGGCATAGCCCCCTCCGAAGTTGAAGATGCCGATTTTACAAAAGGTATAGAAAAGGTCCAGGAAAATCATAGCTGCTCCTCCTTTCCCAATCGTCCATACAGGAAGCCGCCGGCCGCCGCCGCCGCAATCACCAGCACCGGCGAAACCCCGAACGCCCATATCAGCACCGCCGCCAGCAGCGGAATCCAGAAATTGCGGCGGCTCACCTTCGACACCTTCGCCATCTTGAACACCGGCGCGGCAATGAGCGCCACCACCGCGGGACGGATGCCCTTGAAGATGCTTTCCACCACAGGGTTGTCACGGAACTCACGGAAGAACATGGCGAGGGCGAGGATGAACAGGATGGGCATCAGCACATTGCCGACCACCGCCGTCACCGCGCCACGGGTGCCCCGCAGCCGGCTGCCGACCTCGGTGGCCATGTTGGCCGCGAAGATGCCCGGCAGTGCCTGCGCCACCGAAAGCATATCCAAAAACTCCTCCTTGCTGAGCCACCCGCGCCGGTCCACCAACTCCTTCTCCATCAGCGGAATCATCGCATAACCGCCACCAATGGTGAAGGTGCCGATTTTGAAAAAAGACCAGAACAACTCGTGCAGGCGTACCACGGGAAACTATTCTTTGGACTTGGGTTCGATTTCGTGCAACGGCAGCTGCAACTGCAAGGTTTTGAAGCGCTTCTGGCGCTGCTGCCAACGCTCACGGGCGTACTGCTGCATATCCGAGACCTCATCGCTTTCGTCTATGATCTCAAAACCGAAAATCGTCTCAATGATGTCCTCCATCGTGAGGATACCCTGGAAACAGCCGTACTCATCGATGATGAGGGCAATCTGCGACTTCTGCTTCAACATGGAATCCCAGATGTCGCTGATGGACTTGTCCTCGTTGAAGTAGGGCAGGTCGCGCTTGATTTCACCGAGCTTCATCTCGAACTTGTCCTCGGCAAGGTTTTCGAGGGCGTCGTCGCGGAGCACATAGCCGGTGATGTATTCGGGCGATTCAGCATAGACAGGGATGCGGGAGAAGTGGTCGTACTGGTCGTCGTCGTAATACTCGCGGAGGGTCATTGACTCGGGCGCGATGGCGGCCACCACACGGGGCGTCATCACGTCGGAAGCGGTGACGTTGTCGAGCTTGATGATGTTCTGGATCACCTTGTTCTCGTCCTCTTCGATGACGCCTTCCTCCTCGCCGACGTTGGCCATGGCCAGCACCTCCTCGCGGCTCACCACCGCCTCGGGCTCGCCGTGGTCGATGAGGCGGCTCACCCATTCCACCAACTTCACCAACGGGTACATCAGCACAATCAGCACGCGGATGCTCTTGGAGGTGAAGCCCATCAGCCTCTTCCAATGGGTGGTGCCGATGGTTTTGGGGATGATTTCGGAAAAAATGAGGATGAGCAGTGTCATCACCGCCGACACCAAACCGAACCACTGGCTTCCGAAAACCTGGGTGGCCTGCCGGCCCACGCCGGCGGCCCCGATGGTGTTGGCAATCGTGTTGAGCGACAGGATGGCGGCCAACGGACGCTCGGTCGAAGTCTTGTATTTCTTGAACAAAATGGCGGTTTTGTCCCCTTCCTCTTCCTTCATAATGATATACGAAAGCGGCGTGGAGAGCAACGAAGATTCAAGGGTGGAACAGAGAAAAGAAATGGCCATCGCACCAAACAGGAAAGCCAGAAGGAGTATCATCGCGAATATTCAGAAAGGACTTCTATTATTTCAACATCTGCCGCCCTCCGGATCCCGCGAAGTCCGCTAAACGGAACCTGAAAATTCGGCGGTGCAAAATTAAGAAATCTTTTCATACAATAATTTACAATTTGCAACCGCTATTTGCGTACCTTTGCCGCTCCAAATGTAGAAGGTAAAAGGTAGAAGGTAAAAGGTAAATTAAGGGATCGATTGTAGAGCCGTCATAGCATGGCGGCTCCAAATGGCGGCTCATAAAAAACGTAAAAATGGACCATTTTCTTCCGACAACGAAAAAAGAGGTGGAGGCGTTGGGCTGGGACATGCTCGATGTCATCCTCATCAGCGGCGACGCCTACGTGGACCATCCCTCTTTCGGTCCGGCGGTGATCGGAAGATGGCTGGAAACGATGGGGTTGCGGGTCGCCATTGTGCCGCAGCCCAACTGGCAGGACGACGGCCGCGATTTCGCCAAATTGGGGAAACCGCGCCTCTTTTTCGGGGTCACCGCCGGCAACATGGACTCGATGGTGAACCACTACACCGCCACCAAACGGCTGCGGCACGACGACGCCTACACGCCCGGCGGCCAGCACGGCTTCCGGCCCGACTACGCCACCATCGTCTATACCAAGTGGCTGAAGAAACTGTTTCCCGACACGCCCGTCGTCATCGGGGGCATCGAAGCCTCCCTGCGCCGCCTCTCCCACTACGACTACTGGAGCGACACGCTCAAGCCCTCCATCCTGATGGACTGCCCCGCCGACCTGCTCGTCTATGGCATGGGCGAACGCCCGATCACCGACCTCGTGCGGATTTTCCAAACCGACAACTGGCGCGAACACCTGAACGAATGTTCGCAAATCGCCTTCCTTTCCAACACATTGGAAGGATTTTGCCAAAAAGAAGACACCCTGATGCTGCACCCGTTTGAAAAGGAACTGAGCAACCGTCGTTTCTACGGGGAGAACTTTGTGGCGTTTGAAACCGAGAGCAACAAGCTATTCCAGCGGACGATAGTACAGCCTTACAATCGCAAATATCTGGTTATCAAGCCGCCGTACCCGCCCGCCACGGAGGAGGAGATGGACCGGTACGCCCTCTCCGACCGGATGATGAACGCGCCGCACCCGAAATACGCCAAACGCGGCGACATCCCGGCGTGGGAAATGATCAAGAACTCCATCACCATCCACCGGGGGTGCTTCGGCGGGTGCAGCTTCTGCGCCATCACGGCCCATCAGGGAAGGTTCATCAGCTCCCGCAGCGAAGAGTCCATCCTGAAGGAGGTCAAGGACTTGGCACAACGGCCCTACTTCAAGGGGCACATCTCCGACCTCGGGGCACCGTCGGCCAACATGTACCGGATGCACGGGCGCAATACGAAAGCGTGCCAGCAGTGCAGCCGCCCGTCGTGCATCCACCCCAATATTTGCAAGAACCTCATCATCAACCATAAACCACTGATAGAGCTGTACCGGCGGGCGGCGGCGATCCCGAACGTGCGCCATATCACCATCGGCAGCGGCATCCGTTACGACCTGCTCATCGGTGACGAAAAAACCGACCGCGAGAACGGTCTCACCGACTATCTGACCGACGTGATCTGCCACCATGTCTCCGGACGGCTCAAGGTGGCGCCGGAACACACGCAACCGAAGGTTTTGGACAAAATGCGGAAGCCCCACTTCGACACCTTCCTCGCTTTCAACCGCAAATTCCAGATTATCAATAAAAAAGCAGGACTTCGGCAGCAGCTTGTCCCCTACTTCATCTCCGCACACCCCGCCTGCACGCTGGACGACATGAAGGCATTGCACAACGCCACAGCCAACCAGCACCTTCATATTGAGCAAGTTCAGGACTTCACCCCTACCCCGATGACGTACTCCACGGCCATGTACTTTTTGGGATATGATCCCTACACAGGCGAAAAGGTGTTCACCGCCAAAAGCAAAGGTGAAAAGGACAAGCAGAAAGGGTGGTTTTTTTCTGGTAAAAAATGAAGAGTGAATAAAGTAAGAGGAGAGAAGCAGTCCACCGATAAAAATTCGGAATCTTATTCCTGTGAAAGCGCCAAAACCTCATCTTCTGTCAATCCTGAAATCCTTGCAACCATGGCAGGAGCAATGCCCTCTGCAAGCATATTTACGGCGAGGAGACGCCTTTCCACTTCGCGCCCTTGTTCTATCCCTTCTTCCCTGCCTTCTTCTCTTCCCTGTTCTATGCCCGCCTTCAATGATTTTTGTTGGGCGCAGCGGATGGCATCCTGCACATCGGCATATTCCAAAACGCTCTTTTTATACTCCTTCTTTTCCATAGCAGTGAGTTTTGAATATCTGCCATCCTCGAACAATCCGCGGAATATTTCGTCCTCCTGCTCCAGGTCCTGCTCCTTCATCTGCCCCATATTCTTCAGTATGTAGGCCCATTTGCGCCTGAGGTCGGGAAACTCAATACCCTTAAGCTGGCCAGGGGTTGGCGCGGCAAATTTACGCAATTCCAAAAAGCAGAAGAATGTTTTTTGTGAAAAAATTTTGTTTTTTTCGTCCTTCAGTTGCACAATATGGAAGAAATCGTCGCTCCCCGTGAACCATTCAGGGACATAATCCATTATGCTGAAAGAGATTACCATCGGAATTTTGTACTCAAGGTCTCCACGCTCCACATTCTGGCTGATAACCCGACAGTTGTACGTGATGACCCGGTTGGCAAAGAATGTCTGCTCCCCGCGCTGCATCTCCACGATGACACGCTTTTCGTCGTTGGTGACACCATAAATGTCAAATGACACACGTTTGGTGTTCTCAGTTTCGCCCAGCAACTCGGTCGGCAGGAAGGTGATGGTTGTCACCCCCTCCATCTTGTCGGGAAGGTAGGCCTTGAGCAGTGCCAGCAGCCGCTCCGCACCCCTTCGGTCGCTACAGAATAGTTTCTTGAAACCAAAATCGGTCAACGGATTGATGTAAAAGGATTGTTCGTCTTCCTTTCGTTTTTTGGCGATTGTCGCCACAGCTGGGTTCCTCATTTTCTTCATCATGTTACAAAAAATTAACGGCGGCAAAAATACAACATCACAATCCCCTTTGTCAAGAGGACAAATTACTGGTTATTAGATGGTTAAAAAGCAGCGATTTTTGACCCATTTGTGGTAGATTTTGGGTGATAAAAGGGTGTTGATAAGTCGTTTTGAAAGAATATCTACAGTGTTGGTAAATTTTTTTCTAACAAAAAACCAACCTAAAATCTTCAAATTATTACTACCTTTGCCTCTCGTTTTTAAAAGACTATTTTTATGAAAGTAATTGACGGTAAGAAGATTGCAAATAAAGTAAAGGACGAAATCGCGGGCAAAGTGCAGGAAATGATGAAAGCGGGACAGCCCGTTCCGCACCTCGCGGCAATCATCGTGGGCGACGACGGTGCTGCCAAAACCTACGTGGACAGCATCTGCAAGGCCTGCAAAGAGGTCGGTTTCTTCTCCTCCATCTACCATTATCCTGCGGAAATCAAAGAAGCGGAATTTTTACAAAACCTTGATTTCCTGAACAATGACGATGAAATCGACGGCTATATCATCCAAATGCCACTGCCGAAACACATCAGTATGGAGAAGGTGGTGGAACATGTGAACCCCAAAAAGGATGTGGACTGTTTCCACCCCACCAACAACGGCAAGCTGCTGTTGGGCGGCGCCGACTTCCTGCCCGCCACGCCCTACGGCACGGTGGAACTGATGCGCCGCAGCGGCATCTCCCCGAAAGGGAAGCACTGTGTGGTGCTTGGCCGCAGCAACATCGTGGGCAAGCCGCTCGCCCTGCTGCTCGCCGAAAAATCGGACACGGGCGACGCCACCGTCACCATCTGCCATAGCCGCACACAGAACCTCAAGGAGATCTGCGCCACCGCCGACATCCTGCTCGTGGCCATCGGCCAGCCGGAAATGATCACCGCCGACTATGTAAAAGAGGGCGCCACCGTCATCGACATCGGCATCCACCGCATTCCCGACGAGAAAAGCGAGAAGGGTTACCGTATCTGCGGCGACGTGAAGTACGACGAAGTGGCCAAGAAGTGCGAGGCCATCACGCCCGTACCCGGCGGCGTGGGTCCGATGACCATGACCTGTCTGCTTCTCAACACCCTGCACGCCAGAGAACTGAATCGCAAATAACCACGACTATGGAGAATATCCGGATTGACAAATGGTTGTGGAGCGTGCGGCTGTTCAAGACCCGCTCGATGGCCACCGACGCCTGCAACGCGGGCAAGGTGAAGATGAACGGCACCAACGTGAAACCGTCGAAAGCAGTGAAGAAAGACGAAATCTATGTGGTCCACATCGGGCAGCTGGAGAAGACGGTGCAGGTGGTGGACAGTCCCAAAAGCCGCGTGGGGGCACCGTTGGTGCCGCAGTACATGACCGACCTGACACCGCCGGAAGAATACGAGCGTGTGAAGATGCTCAACATGCGGTTTGAACACCGCGACCGCGGCGAAGGCCGTCCCACCAAACGCGACCGCCGGCAAATCGAGTACATCAAGAATCTGTACGGGGAAGAATAGATACCGACACTATATTGATATTACAGGACCTCTATAGGATGTGTACGACACATTTACCCTCCCGCTCCATGTCTTGGTGATACTTTTGATATAGAGCGGTTTATTGGTTGCATCTTCTTCATAGTAAAGTGTAGGTGTCGCTGCATCATCGAAGGTGAAGAGAAGCAACTTTTTCTTATCCATTTCCAAATCTCGAATAATTACAGCAAAATCCTCATACTTTGAATCTCGATTGACCACATGTCCATAATAGATGTTGCTGTAATTGGAATTTGGGGATTTTGAACAGAACACGGCCCACCGGCCACCTTCAACATCTGCGCCCGCCATGGAACCATTATAACCCTTGTCTATAAAATAAGCAAGCAGTGCCCGCCGGCATCGGGTAGTGTTGATTACATCCTGACTTTCACTGTCGGCGAAAATGCTGTTCAAAAGAAAAAAATCATGCTCATCAAGAATGTAATCCGAGTAAACATAGCCCTCCTGTGCAGTGGAACAGACCTTTACACGACTCCAACCGGAATCGTCACCGCAAGCAAAATCATACTCAATGAATTCCGTACCATACGGAAGCACTTCCACCACGTCGGACTCGGCATGGGGGGCTTCCCGCATATTGAGTGAATTGGCGAAGGAATAGTAGCGGGGCGCTTCTGCATCCTTTTTTTCAGGAAGATAAACCTTCTTATAGTAAACCCCACCTCCAACAGCAGCCAGTACAAGCAAAACAATCACAATAACGACACCCGCCTGCGAGCCGCTCCTTTTTTTGGCCAACAAGGAAGGCGGAGTCCGCGGTTTGCGCGGAGCATCCTCCTGTGGCGGGTTGTAATTCCCGGTTGGTTGTTTACACTTCGGACAACGCAACGCCTTATCGGAAATCAAATGTCCGCACGAAGAACAGGGAACGAGTGCCATAATGAATACCTTTCTATTATATGGTTAAAGATTGCCTATCAAGTCGTCGAAATCCACGCGCTTTGTTGCACCATGCAAGCGCGAAAGTGCTTGGTCGATAATGGAATTCAGATACGGGATACTCCATGCAGCGCCATAATAACGCTTATAGTACGCAGTGTTTTTTATTTGCCGCTCGAAACCGGGCCACGCATCGGAAATGTTGATGCTGTTGTCCGGATGGTTCTGTATGTCTCTCAACACCTTTTTAATCTCCTCGTTGGCCGTCTTGTATTCCAGCAGAAGCCCCCTGACAATTGAAAACCGGTCGTCGCTATCCGTGACCGTTTTCGGCATGGCGTCAATCAGACTGACAGCCTGTCGGCTGAGGCTGTACCGGCTCTGGACTTCGGGCGGGACATTCTGGAGAACCTCGCGGATGTCGTTGGCATACTGTTCGTTCCGTGGCACGCTTTCCAGAAGATGGAATACATGGGTACGCATATCCTCCGTCACATCGCTGGACTGGATCATCGTCTTGGCAAGCGCAAGCATCGACTCCCAGTCTTTCTGCTTCAGGTCGTCAGGCGCGGCGGCAAGCAGAGTGGCTATATCCTCGGCACGGGCGGAATACTTACGGTACAACAGCGAATTGCCGTAGTTGAGGACAAACGTCAAATAGCTATCCGCCACATTTTTCAGGCTGTCGGCCTTGGCCTCGCTGCTATGCAACGCCAGCAGCAGCTTGCCGTTCTGCTGTTCCCTCATCTCCAATGTTTTCCGCAGACTGTCAACGACCCTCAACAAACTGTCAGTGACGGTCTTGCACGAATCGGACAGCGAAACTTCCGAGTTGTCCGCTACCTGCACCTTCTTGTCTTTCTTGCCCTGCGCCGACAAGGAGCTGGCCGAAAGCAACAGCAGAATGCAGAAAAGGCAGGTCCAAACTTTGCGGTGTTTTTTCATCTTGCTGCGATTTATCATTTACTAAAGTCTGACTCCGAATGTCTGTTCATAAGGGCTACGCACTTCGTATGGATCCCATGGTGAGATTTTATTCCAGAACCCCTCTTTGGCCCGCTGATAGTACGTGTTGAGGTTAAAATCACTTGAGGACGTGTGATATAGATTCCGATCCTCTGCTGCGGAGTTGTAGTCGGCGATGGCCGCCTTGGCCTTCTTGTAGTTGGTTGCCCATTCCGTAACCTGGGTGGCCGACGGGTAATGTGCCATGTCAAGCCCTTTGACGAGGGAGTTGACGTACTCATAATGCGACTTCTGGTACCGCGACGGCAGGTTGTCCAGCATTTTTGTCAAGGCGGTACATTTTGAAAGGTACGCATCCTGCCTGTACTGCCGGGCTTTGGCCAGATTTTTGCGGCTGTCCTCTTTGCTCCGTATGGAAACTTTCGACAGCTTCCATGCCCCGTTGTAATCCTTCAATATCTTGTCCACCTCGTTGAGATGCGCCTCGTTTTCGTCACTGATGAAAGGGCCATAGCCGACGGTTTCGTTGTAGCGGCGCACCTCATTGATGCGTGTCCTCATGAACTGAAGGGTCTTGTTCGGCCATACCGGCTGGTCGAACTGACGGTCGCACCATTTCCTGAAAGCGGGAATATAAGCGTTCACGAACTCTTCAAAGCAGCCGATATACTCCTCATTGGTAATCAGGTTCTCGTTTTTCATAAAGTCGATACGGTCAACGAAACCCAGAAACTCACGTTCCAAATTCGAATCGTCCATCCTGCCGACCTGCTCGGAAGAGTGCCGGAGGTTATCGATGTATTGGTTGGTATAGGAGAGTCTGGATGGCGGTTGCACGCGGGTCTTCAGGAAGACCAACACGGCACTGACCGCCAGCACCACTGCCAACACAATCAAGGTCGCCTTCAGCAAATTCTTGTTCGCTTTTTTCATACGTCAAAAAAGTGGGGTTATAGTTCACTTTGGCTGCTGCCCTTGCTGCCGGCCTGGCTGGCAGGATTGCCTTGACTGGGGGCGGGTTTGCTTCCGGAAGCCGGTTTCTGCTCCGGCACATTTTCCTTTTCCGCTCCCTTTTCCGTGTCCTTGTTCAAATCTTCCTGACCCTTGGGCTGAGGTGTTTCTGCCGGCTTGGCGCCGACTTGGACCGGAGCCTCCGTCTTTGGCTCCCCGTTGCCGGTGACCACGGAGGTCTGTTCAATGGTTTTCGAATCGCTGTCGGTGAGGATCTTATGCAGCAGCATACCGGCGGTAAGACCGATAATGAGAGCGCAAGCAGAACCGATAATGGCAATGAGTTTCCAATTGAAGCCAGCCTTTTCCCCGACATAGACACAATTGCGGAAGACCTTTTTCCCCCGTGTGGTTTCCGTGAAGCTATATCCTTTGGGACAATCTGTCAGCCCTTGGCAAACCATGCCGTCAATCAGGTAAACAATCTCTTTTTTCTCTTTTTCAAGAACCAGACATACAGGTTGTTTCTGCATGAGGTTGAGCGTGTTGCCATAGGATTCACAATCGGGGCAATGCACCTCAACCCGAACAGACTTACTCTCCTCTTCGGGAATATTGATGCCGGTACCGGTCAATCGCTGGCCATTGACAAGGATGCTGCACGAGGCATTGAGGTCGCGCCCCTCGTTGTCGGTCACATGGAAAAAGGAGGGGACGATATGCCGCTGCCACTGGAATTCGGCGGGATTGGGCATGGGGCCGCCAATGGTAATCTGGTAGGCTACCGGGGCAAAGCCGGGACGCTCAAACACGAGGGTCGCCTTTTCCCCCTTATAGCCCAGCATCGGTTTGGAGAAATCCCTGTCGTTGAGCTTCGCTGTTACAGAAGGCGGAAGCTGGGAGGGAATCACCGCGACTATTTCCCGCAAGGGGCGGTCCGTATAGTCAACCAGCTTGTCGCTGGCGGTGATGCCCGTTTTTTTGTCAAGGAAGAACACGAAACGGTGGGCTGTATAGTAGTCCTGATACAGGGCTGCCCCCATAAGTTCCTTCAGCCCGAAGTCGGTGCCTGTGCCGTAGTAGCGCACGGCGCACTGGCCGGAGGAAGCAGACTCCTTGTAAGCGAATGGATACTGTTTCAAGGGGTACTCTCTGGCAAAAAGTTCCTCAATGGCCTTCCAGTCCTCAACCTGCGGCTTTGAAATTTCAGCGTTCACCCTTTCAAGGATGCCGCACACCTCATCGGCTGCAAGGCTGACTTCCGCAGGGATGAAGATCCATGCGGAGACCAGGTCGCCGGCACGCCCGGGAATGGCATGGCAGAGGGTGAGCAATGCCCCTTTGCCTGTAAAAGACAGCATAAGGACGGAAGTCCCGTCGTCAAAAGCCTTTCCTTCCAACAACTTCAAGTCATCCCGGATGTCGGCCACTTTGAGCGTCCACTCCCCGCCGTTGAAGGTTTCCAGTTCCTGGACCCCGACACTGATTTTTGTGATTTTTATTCCTATTTTGTTCATCCTTTTAATTTTCCTAAGAGTTTATTGATTTTGTCAGCCTTGAATCCCGGTGTCCTTTCTATGATTTTCTCCACCACCAGCCGTGCCGCCGCATCGTCAAACTGGCAATAATTCTGGAAACAGACATTTCCTAAAGAGAACGGGACCACCTCGACATCGCCGCCATTGATTTCGTTTTCCTTGCAAATGGACTTCAGTCCATTGACGAAACCACGGTAATTCTTGTCAAGATATTCCGCCAGGGCGGCATTGCGCGAAACCCCTTTGGGGACCTTGTCAACCTTCGACACAAGGATAAAAATGGCATCCGTGTTCCGGTTGAAGATTTCGTAGGAGCGGATGTACTGCACGGCGGCCTCAAGGTAAACCCGTTGCGGAAGTCCCTCGTAATAGCGGTCGTCGGCACCGTATTCAATGACAAAGAAGTGCATCTTGCGGTTCTGGGTGCGGTTGTCCACCAGTATTCTGGTGAGGGTGTCGAGGGTTATCAGTTCCTTTTCCTCCAAGTCGATGCCACTGTCGAACTTGAACATGCAGCGGATCATCTCACCAGCAAGATCGATGCAGGTGATGGGGTGTACCATGCCCGCATTGTCGGTAAGATTGAACCCCATTTCGTAAGTGGAGGTTGTGGAGGTGCCTTCCGGAAGCGTTCCAACCGAACCGTCGTCATTGAACAGCAGCATCAGGCGGGACATGTACTCGTAACCTTGGCAATGGGGGTCCTTGTCCATGTGGGAGGCCACTTTGCCGCCGCCGGCCACGCTCAGGATTCCACCGAGGGCGCAGCTTTTGCCCGACGACGGAATCCCCCAGAAGTAAATCTCCGTGGAGGGCTTGCTTATTTGTGCCATAGGTCTGGGCGAATTGAATTTCTGCGGCGGGACGTCCTCCAACATGTGTTGGACAAAGGCCATATCCACATTCATCGCACCAAAATCGGCCATGGTCAAATAGCCCTCGTCATATAATTTGTGAATCACCTTTGCCGCCAGCAGGTTTTTGTCCTCGGCAATGGCATCAACCAGCTCTTTCAAGGTGATGCGCCCTTTGTTCAGGTTGGTGACGATAAGACTGAAAACGGTTTCAACAGGATCAAGAACCTTCTTGTCTGCTTGTATATTCTTGATTCTCTTGATCATCGCCTCCATATCAATGCCCGTCAATTCCTCCTGGCTTTGTTTGTTGATGATTTTGTTCACCAATCTTTTCGCTTCGGGGACATGCGGGCTGTCGGGATGTGCCTCGATGAAGGCCTGCAGTCCGACAAGACTCTCCTTGTCCACCAGTTCCCAGCGGTCTGACGGATGTTCCGGCTGCTTCGGTTCCGGCGCGGCACCCACATTCTGCAACTCCCTTTTGCGGTTTCGCGCCTCTTCCCGATGCGCCCCGTCGGGATAGGTGTCCAGATAATACTGGTAACCTGCAACCGTATTGATTTCCAATGCCTTGTTCCAATCAGCGGGTTCTTGGTCGTTAAGGAGCTCGTTCACCTTTTTCCGCATATCGGACGAATACTCGCCGCCCGTGTTGTCCGAATCCTCCAGCTCGATTTCGGTCACAATGCCCTGCCTGATAAAGCCGACAATCTGCTCCGCTGTATAGAGGCTGATATTGTCAAATATTTCTTCTTTCGTTGGCATACAAATTCATTCAATTAAAAAATATCACTAATCAAGGGTTAATCCAATAAAAACCAATAAAACAAGGAAGGCAAACATGCTGAAAAAGACAATACCGGCCGTGTTCCAGCCTCTTTGCACTCTCTCAAAATCTTCCTTGCTTAAGAATTTTCCCGATTTCCATGCACAGCTGTTCCCTTTGAAACCGAGGATGATATGTACCACTAAGCCCACGTATGGGACAAGAGAAAGCAAACTCCAATAAACGCCATTGAAAACACCCCATATCCATCCGAAGACGAAACCGCCCCAACTGAAAGATTTAACACTTTCAGGGGCATCCCAGTCTTTCAAAGTTCTTCCAAGTTTTTTTGAAGAAACCGTCGATGGTTGAGGTGAACGATTGGGTTCCTCCCTGAGCGGCATCCCGCATTCGGGACATTCCGTTTCCATAGACGACACCCTGTGCCCGCACTCCGGACAGGTAATCAGGGAATCCCCTCTTCCATCCGATTTCCCCGGCGTTTCAAGATTCAGTGGCTTCGGGTCCAAATCGGTATATAGGGGCGTTGCCCCCTCATTGGGGGACGTATAACTCTCCGGCTGCGGCGTGGAGAGCAAGGGATCTTCCGGCTGCTGTTCCGTTCCCTGACCTCCGCCTTTCTCCTCCCCTATTTCCTCTCCGGAATCCAGCACGACCTGTACCTGCTTTTGCAACAACGGGGTGAACTGTCCATGTGTGCCATTCTTGAGTTCGTAAAAGGTGACCACACCCTGCCGGATGGCGGCAGCTATCTCTCGCGGCGAATAATCCCGGACGTTTTCAAATATGTCTTTCTTGTTCATATATTATTTTACAGCTTAAATGATTCATACGATTCGTTTCCTTTGGAGGAGGCCTCCGCATCGTCTGCGGGCAGCCCGACCGGAACCTCTTCCGTTTCCTTTCCTTTTTGCCTGTTCAAAAAGCCAAAAAGTGTCCAGGTTGTACCGATGGTTTTCGAATAGCGGTCTTGCAGGAGGTAAGGGAGCAAGAGCATGGCATACCCCAACAAAACCCACAACAATGTCAAGGGGCTGAAGCCTTTTATGTCAGAGTAGAGGGCGGCAAGCGCGTCAATTTGGTTGTCAATGTCATTGATATAATGCGAGGAGCTGTCAAAACACCGCACGTCGTCCTCGTCGCTGAGGGTGATGGCCGAGAAGGTTTTCATGTCATCGTACCAGTTGTGGATGGCTTTCCGTATCTCGGTGATGTTGCCCAAAAGAAAGACGTTCCATGTGGACACCTCCTTGTTGACCGACTTGTCCATCCACATCTGGGAGGCACTTTTGAGCGCATCGTAATTGGAAGATCGCAGGGAAAGATGCAGGACTTCCAGTTTGTTGGAGTCGCTGATGGAAGCACCCTCCTCGGTCACGCCCAATGTGTGCCGGTAGTTGAGTTCCCGGATGTGGCTATAGACCTCGTATTTGTCGAACAGCTCGTCGGCTGACGCGAGGATGGAGTGGAAGGAGTCCACGATTTGCTGCTGCCGATGGTGGACGGTCCACGAGTGGGCAAACGGAACCATCAGCACGATGAAGAGAATGGGGGAAGAAAAGACCAAGGCCCGTTCCCACCGGATACGCCGCTGGAAATTGTGGTCGGTCGCCTTCAGCTGCTGGGAAACCAAGAACAGACCTCCCACCAACAGGGTGATGGCCGCCGTGATGATGCCCGACAGCAGGAATTGTCCATGGAGAAGGTACACCGTGCCCACAAACGTGCCATACGCTATGGCAATCAGTGCAATGGCGGCAATGATATGCCCCCACGAAAATTTCAGCCTTTGGTTGAAAAAAGCCTCGTTCTCCATAACTCATCGGTTAGCGTTGACGTTCAACGTAAAGGTGCAAATCGGAGCTGTATTGTCTGTGGAAGAGAGCGTTCCGGTGAAGGTTTCGGTTTTTCTGCCGTACTTGACTTTTACCGTGAACGGAGTTGCATTGATGTTGCGGTCATGCCGCTCATAGTAGTTCACATAGACAGAATAGGTCCCCGCCGGCGCACCGCCGGTAGGCCAGTAGATATGCTCTATCGGGTGGGTGGTGGTGGGCCTGGCGTTCATGTCTATCTCCAACATTCCCCCGCTTCCCGACTGTTTGTGTTGATAATAAATCGTTTCGCCGTCGGGGTCCACACACACCAGATCCAAGTCGTTGAGGTTGTCCCATTGCAGTGTGATTTCCACATCGCCGTGCGAAGGTTCGGGCGTTTCCTCCTGCGCACAGTCGGACAGCTCATTGTTCTTCACTTTCTGGATGGCCTTGTTCAACTGTATCATCGGGCCGATGCTGCCGTCCACAATCTTGCCGGTGGACTGCAAGACACAGATGGCCTGCTCGGAAGTGAGGTCCTTGTTGAGGGATTTCATCAGGGCCACCGAACCGGCCACAATGGGAGAAGCCATGCTGGTTCCGTCAAGGCTTTTATAGCTCCGTCCATAGGCACTGTATATGTCCACACCCGGTGCCGAGACGGTGGAATATTCGCCATAGTTGCTGAACTCCGCCTTGTTCTGGTTGTGGTTGTCCTTATCGACTGCCGAAACGACAATGATGTTTTTGGGGCGCTGCAGGGCCTCAATGCCGGCAAGGACGTTGTCGTTGCCCGCTGCCACTACAAGAATCACCTTGTGGGTTTCCGCAATCCGCGACACCTCGTTCCATACCCGTTCCTCTTCCTTGAAATGGTTTTGAATCAATATGTACTGAAGGAATGGCGAATATTGGTCCAGTCCGGAGAAAGAGCCGCCCAAGGAGATGTTGACCACATCGGCGCCCTGGTAGATGGCATAGATGATGCCGTCCAGCACGGAGGTGATGGTCATCAGGCCACGCTCATCGGCTACCTGGACGGGCATGAACTTGCAGTTGGGGGCGATGCCGCAAAGCCCGCTGCCGTTGTTGGCGCAAGCGATGGCCGTGCCTGCCACATGGGTGCCGTGGTCAATCGACTGTGCCGAGACCTCGGCATCGTGTCGCCATACGTTGTAGGGCATGACCACCTTGTTCTCAAACTCCTTGTGGTGCAGATTGAACCCGTTGTCCACGACCGCCACGGTAACGCTTTCCACGCCCGTGGTCGTTTCCCACGCATCAAAGGCACCGATAGCGGACAGGTACCATGTCTTGTCTGAACTGGACATGTCGGGATCGCTGGGTTTGTAAAGTCCCTCGAACAGGCTTTCGTCAAAGACAAACAGTTTGTAGTCCGGAGCGAACTCCTGCGGAAGCCGTTCCTTGATGGAAACACGCTCCTCTTCAGGCACCACAATCTGCATCCGCTTAATCACGTCATCATAGTACACCACCTGATACTTGCTGTCCGGATATTTGTTCTTGAAGTCACGCGCCAAATCCATAATGGACTTTTCGGGGTTTTCCATCAGCACATTGAGGCGGTTGGCGATGATGCGGGGCTGTCCAGGCTCCTGACGGATGGGGTCGTCACCGGTGATAGGCGGCAAAACACCCTGCTCGGGGGGAAGGATGTCACTGTAGCCCGGCGGTGTGGGGACCGGTGTATAGGGGTTGCCGGGGTCGTAAATTCCGCCCCCGTGTCCCACATTGGGATCCTCACCGACCCACTCACGGTCACCGATTCCGGGGATTACGAGGCCTTCTCCATGATGCATACAGCCGTGGCAGTTGCGCAGGATAAGCAACAACAGGAGCAGCAGCAGAAGTGCCAGCAGGATTTTCCAAAGCCACGGCCAGATGGCGGCAAACCAGTTCTTTTTCTTTTCATATTGCGCCGTGAAAACCCTGTCTCCCGTAACAGCACCGGCCAAAGGATCCACATTCCAACCCGTAAACTTGTATCTCCATTTTGGCTTCACCCTGGGAATCATGGCAGCCGTGACAGAACTTCCGTTCGGGACCCTGTAAGCAGTGACCCCCTTCAACTTGCCAAACTGACCGGCTTCAAACTTCACATTGTGGAATGGCGGGGGAACCTCCTCCGGCTCTTTTTCGGGCTTCGGCGTGTTCACCTGAGCGGACTCATACTGCGCCGTGAACACCTTGTCGCCCGTAACCGTAAATCCTGCCGGGTTGGTGTCCCAACCGACGAACCGATATCCGCTGACGGGTGTCACGACCGGGATCGACCCTTCCGGGAAGACCTCGCCCTCGGGTATATTGAACAGGGTGTTGCCCTCGATAGAGCCCAAAGCTCCCGCCACAAAGCGAATCTGGAACTTCGCCGTAGAAGGACCCTTCTGCGGGATGGCGTGCATCAGGCGGCCGACATCCTTGTGCTTGCTGGCGTCGTAGCGCATACCCCATGCCACCAGCACCACCTTGTTGTCGTAGCAGAAGATCGTTTCATCGGGGATAAACTTCAACACTCCGCCCAGAATCATCAAATCCTCGTTCTCGAGCTTCATCGCAGCATTGCGATAGTGCTGCACCGTTTCGTCCCGTATGGCCTGATAACGCGCCAGCTCCTCTCCGGAAAGGTCGGTCAGCCGGCGGGGATGCTCCTGCCACTCGTCCACAAACCATTCAATGATATCTTCACTGACATCGTAGATGGGTTGTGCAAGAAAACCCTTGTAGCGGTCGTCAATACAGGTGCGCAAAACCGCTTTCACGCTGTCAAACCTCTTGTAGAGAGGATCCGAACCGATTCCCTGGAAATCGGTGAAGTCGCTTACTTCCGTAAAGCAGATCTTCTTTTTGTTATAGATGATGTATTCGCTCATAACGATGCAGAATTGTAAAGACCTTTACAGTTGTCGATGATGGTTTTGATGGAGCCGTTGGCCACGGGGTCCACAGTGGAGACGTCGCTGGACAGCAGCATTCCGATAATCAGGAAGTTCTCCCACCGCATAAAGTTGTCGTAAAGAGGCAGTTTGCGCAAGGTTTCACGGGTGCTGGGCGACCCCGTCCCCTCGCGGGCGATCTGCTCCGAGGCGGTGAGCGTGTTGAGGACATCCTCGATGGACTGCGGCTTGGGCGTGAACTGCAGCCCCTTGTCGCTCAGGTCCACATTGATGTTGCAAATCCCGGCCTTCGTCTTGATGGCGTCGATATTCTCCTCTGTCATATACTTGCGTCCGAAAGAGCTGACGAAGTTGTTGAGTATAAGCGAAACCACCGCCGCCACGGCGTTTGGCAAATCTTCTTTCGGGAAAATCTGCTGATAGGCCGTGATCTTCGAGGTTATCTCGCGTTTCACGCCCAAGAGGCGCAGCAGGGTCTGCAACGACTCCACAATTTCATCGGCGTGGGTGAGATACTGATCGATGTTCTTCACCGACTTGTTGATGTAAGCGGTCCAATATTCGATGATTTTCTTCGTGAGCACATCCGCTACGGTGGCCAATGTTTCCGAGTCGCCGCTCACCACATCCTCCAAGGTGAATCCCTCCGTCCTGAAGTCAGCGTCAAGCTCTTCAGGGGTGCAGCCGTAATAATCGCACAACTTGGCGATGTTGCCGTCGCGGCTGTCGTGGGGGTTGATCCCCACAATGGCACGGATGCCGCTGACATTGGAGAAGTCCTTCGGCACTTCCGTCTGGCGGATGATGATGTCGTAGGCAATCTCCCTCAAGTCGCCGGGCAGCACCATCAGCTTGTCGAGGATAGTGCCGAAGATTTCCGGCTTGCGGAACACGGACATGTCGATCTTCCTACGGATGTCGGACGTGATTTTCTTGATTTGCGCATTCTTCTCCTCGTCAGAGTCAGAAATATAGTACATGGCGAGGATTTTCAGGATGATGTTCCTGATGCCGATGAGTTCCTCCAGGTAGTTGCGGGTGCGGAACTCATCCAGCTGCGGGGCGAGCCGGTTGAGGTCACGGATGATGGCTTTGGATCCGTCGTTGTTGGGGGTGGCCACCTCGTCCCAAATCTGCCCAGGATTGGGAAAATGCTGCTGCATGCAAGGAAATTCGATGAAGCTGCGGCGCAGGTTCTCAAAATAGTCGGGGTAGTCGGGATCCTTCTTCACTCCGGTTTCTTCGGAGAAGGGAGGCTTGTTCGAGTAGCCCTCGAAAATGCCGGTTTCCTTCGACCAGTAGAAGTCCCTCAGGGGGTATATGCCGCTGAACGGCTTTCCGTCGGCCCACTCGTCAAACCATGTGTAAGGCTTGATGATTTCCGGCAGGATGGTGTCGAAGCGTTTCCAGTGCTCCTTGAGTTTCTCCTGCGTCGTCGGTGTGTCCGTCTCCCTGTTTCGCCTAAGGTCGATGTTGAATTTGGTGGCGACCAGAAAGAAGGGTGACACGCCTTGAAGCCCGCGAAGACGCTCCGTACGCTTCTGCTCGTTGTCGCCAATATAGCTGTCAATCCAGTCGCTGATGGAGGTGCCCAACTCCTTCACGGTCTTCTGGTCATTGTGATGGCAGAAGAGAAGAGAGTTGATTCTCAATGCATGGGAATATTTCTGGAAGAGATAGGCAACCTTGCCGCGGCGCAACATTCGGGCCAATACGGCCGGCTCCGACATCTTCTCCTCCTTCAGTTCCTCCCTTGAACGGGCTCCCGGAAAGTCAAGCAGGTCAATCTTCTGAAGGAAAAGTTTTTCATTCACATTTTCAACCGAGATGGTGAAGGTCAGCTCGGCGATGAGCGCCGAAAGGGAGGCTTTGCTGTAGTCCCTTGCGATGACGTGCTGCGTGCCGTCAAGCACATCGGTGGTAGTGATGTCGTTGCCCACATTCTCCTCCATTCCGCATGCGAGGTTCAGCCACTCTATCTTCAGCAGCGTCCCCTTTTCACGAAGAACGGCGGCAAACGGGACATAGACCTCCTCCAAAAATCCGATCTTCTGATACTCCGCAACAAGATGTTGAAACAACCGTGTCAAATTGGGATTGTTGTTCCAAAGCAGGGCAAAAACATCGCCCCACTTCTCCGGCTTAACATACTGGATGACAGGAGCCACCTTGTCAAAGAACTTGGACACTCGGGCAAAATCAGCAATTCGCTGATTGTCAATATATTCTTTTATATCCATGATGTCATCCTCCGTGATGAAGGTCTGACTGTAGGAGCGGTCCACCCAATAGGGAAGCTGGGCAACCAGCTGGTTGTTGATGTCCTCGGTGCTCAGCTCATGGTCGGAACGGATGACATCCTTGTAGTAGGAGTCGGTGATGAGAAGAATAAGGTCGAGAACGGTGAGGGTTCTTATGCGCACATACTCCCGCATCACGGGGTTGGCGCACTTCAGTGTGAAGCGGGTGATCACGCCGGTCGTCTCGATTTTGCTGTTGTTGCCGCCGCTGGAGTTGATCTGGTTGATGAAGCTGTACGACTGTCCGTTGTTGACGATTTCGAACGGCCGGTTCGGATCGCCCAGCAGACTGTCCATAAGGTAGGACTTTCCCACCTGGCTCTCTCCGTAGGCAGCGGCAGAGCAGTTTTCCGCAAGGGCGAACTTGATTTTCTTCACCGCCCGCCGGTAACCCTTGAGCTCGCCCCGGTTGAATGACTCCTTCCCGAACTGGTCGGCCCAGGCCAACGAGCTCTCAATGATTTCAAGCTGCCGCTTGATGTCGCCTTCCATTTGCTGTCTCTTTATATCGGTGTATTGTTCCATGATTTGCAAGTCGATTTTGTAATGGGTTAAAAGTCAAAAGCGCCGTCATCCAGCCAATATTTCCCTTCTGCACCGAGACTTTGGATATGAACCTCAATATTGTTGCCCGACAAATCGTTGTCGTTCTTGTCGGTGATGCCTTCGATGGTCAGGGTTTCATTGTCCTCCACGTCCTTGCTCAGGGTTATTTTGAAAGGAGCGCGTTTGCGGAGCTGGTCGATTTCATCGTTCACAAGCTGCTGCAGCCGTGTGTCGGAGGCAGGACTGAGCCCCTTCACGATAAGGTTCTGCTGAATCTTGTTCGCAATCTTCTGCCGGTTGAAGTCGATGGTATAGAGGGAGCGCGACGGATAGATGTTTATACCCAGCTGCTTGACATTCAGGTAGGCGGGCAGTTTGTTGACAAAGATGTCGCCCACAGGCTGATGCGGGGTGATGCAGTAGGCGACCTGCTGGCTGTCGCGCGATTTCTCAATGAAGTTGATGGTGGACTTGAGCTTGCCGTCCAGCTTGCTGGTGTCGATGACGAAGTTGTTGAGGGAGGACAGTTTTGACGAATAGTGCCCGATGATGGCGCCGATGGCCACAATGGTCTTGGGGTCGGTGATGTAGCCGGTGTTCTCGCCGAAGGGGAACCAGCGGCCCACATAGTAGTTGTTGAGCAGAATCAGGCGGTCGGGAGAAACGGCGTAGTACTTCAGGAAGATGTTGCGGATGGGAGGCAGCGAGGCGGGGCGTCCGGAAAGGATCACAAGGTCGCAGGCATTGGCGAACATAATGGTCGCTATCTTCTTGAGGTAGGGTTCGAATTTGTCAAAAATCTTTTTGGACACCTTCTCATAGTCGAAATCCCATTCGAGCGTATCCAATCCGAAGCCGAAGAGTTCCTTGAAGCGGTTCATCACGCTCTGGTTGGGCGGAAGTTTCTCAAACACATCGTGGAAGCGGACGGTGCAGTTGGACCGCCCATTTTTCACAAGTTCCATAAAATGGCACATCAAAGGAACTGAATACTGGAGGTTGAAGTCGCCCCTGAAGATGCGGTCCGACTCCTTCTGTCCGTTGTAGTCCGGGCCGAACATGTTGCGCAGCTTCTGGCGGCAGTCGGCGTACGGCATAGGTTTCAGTTTCCGATAGAAGGCACTCTCCTCGTCCAGCATCATCAGGTCGTTGATCAGCCCCTTGAGCATGTCATCCCCGGCAAAGTAGAAACTGTCGTAGAACAACGGTTCCGGGGTGATGGTGGTGACGGAGCCCTTGCTGTAGGAGTAGCGGTTGATCATAAGGTCGGAGGTGCCGGCGCCGATGTCAAGGGAGCCGACGGTAAGGGTGTTCTGGCGGCCTTCACCCTCCTTTTTCCCGTAAAGATTGAAGAACTCGTCACAACAGCCTTTGTATTTGTGGCCGACTTCCCCGAACATATAGACCAGCTGGGCGCAGGTGGCCTCGTCGAAGTACCACTTCTGGTCCGCTGACTTCCGCTGCACATCGGGCACAATCTCAATGCTGGAACCCGGTGACGGATTGTCCCTCACATCCAGATACTCGAAATTTTCGGACAGGATGACGGCGTTTCTGGCACACTGGATCAATTTCTCCCTCTCAAGTTTCGACATGGCCGTCGGACAGGTGATGATGAGCCGCTTCAACCGGCGGGGCATCTCCCGCTTGCCTTTTTCATCCCTGTATCCATAACTGTTGATCTGCATTTTCGCCTGCGACAGCATTTCAAGGAAGGCAAACGTCATCAGCGACCGTCTGGAGTAGTGGTAGGTTTTCCCTCCATTCCCCTCCAAATCAAGTTCGCCGTTATACTTCAACTGGTTGGTGATGCCATTGAGGTGGAGCACCGGATCGCAGTCGGTTTCCCCTTCCAGCGTGAGGAACCGCCACTCCTCCTTGTTGGGCTTCCCGTCCCAAAGGTAACGCTTCGGACTTGAATAGGTGGATATCATCTCGGCGCTTTCACTTTGCGATGACTTGTGTATCAAGGAATTGGCCTCCGTACCGAGACGTACCAGGCTGGGATACACAAACTGACGGCTGTCTTTCGGTCCGAAACTGCCGAAATTAGCGCGGCGGAAGGCCAGCCGCATATCAAACGACTCCTTGTAGGAACGGACCTCCACCTCCCCGTCGGGTTTCACATGGATGGGGTCGGTCATATCGGTGAGCTGAAGTTTCGTCACATGGTTGAAATCCTCACAGCCATCCTCCACCAAAAGCGCCGTAGTGCGCGAGTTTCCGATATCCACCACCATGTCGATCTTCTTGAATTCCACATCCTGATCCTTGTACAGGATAATTTTCGGAAAACACTCGTGTTTTGCAATATACTGTATCAGAAAAACATAGGATGCGATGTGGGTGAGTTTTCGCGCATTCCCCTTGATTTGGGAGGGCTGTTGCAGCTCCGGGTGTACGAGGCTGAACAAATAGCTGTCAATGTAGCTGTAGTCCTGTTTGGGCTGGCAGAAATCCATCGTCTTGTACTCATCCGAACAGACCATAAAGGTCATCTCCTTCTGGAACTGGTCCCGAAAGACAGGGCGCTCATTATGCGGGTCGGTTTCATACGCGGTGTGGGTG
The DNA here is from genome assembly GCA_016285085.1 of Bacteroidales bacterium. GTDB lineage: Bacteria > Bacteroidota > Bacteroidia > Bacteroidales > WCHB1-69 > UBA1756. The sequence goes on along the minus strand of JAEEQA010000020.1, from coordinate 2,460 downwards.
TCGAACGCGATAATCACGTCATAGCGCTTGCGCCCTTCATCCGATTCTCGGGGCACCATCTTGAATCTTGCCCAATTCAAGGGGCCGAAATTGAACCGCTTTTCACTCCGTTTCTGGAAATACGGAAGCGGAAGCCACACATTCTCAAACTGTTCTAGCGTGTTGTTCCGTTTGTCCGCAAAAGTCACTTTGTAGATTTCGCCAGTCACCCCCGGCATCATCTCATCATCCTTCCGAAGCGGGAAAATGCTTTTTTCCCGAAGATCGCGCTCCGTGAACTCGCTTTGGCTTTCGGCAAAAAAACCGTTGTCATAAAGCTCTTTCTTCTTGTAGTAGCTGCTGCCGTTATCGTCCTCCATCGCATGCACGATATCCAAAATCCACTCATCGCCTTTTGCCGTGGGCCACTCGTGAAACCATACGGCGTATTTTTCCTGCATATTGATTTCCATGGGAACCGTCAGCAGTTGTATTCCGGAATTTGCTATGAGATTGTAATCTTTCATTATTGGTCTGTCTTTGTTTTTTTCAAGGGGAATTATGTTAATGGATTTTCTTGCATAGCCTATTTCGCCGAGCGTTCCTTCTCCTCTTCCTGCCGTTTCTTGATGACTTCGGCCTGCTTGTCGGCGGGCATCTGCATGTATTGGTAGAATTCCATCGAGTAGTTGGCGCGGCCGGAGGTGATGTTGCGCAGCGCGGTGGCATAGCCGAACATCTCCATCAGCGGAATGAAACCGTCGAGTTTTTGCGAACCCTTGCGGAAACGGCGCATGTTCTCGATGCGGCCGCGGCGCTTGTTGAGGTCGCGGGTCACGTTGCCGATGAAATCGTCGGGGGTGTTGACCTCCACCTTCATCACCGGCTCCATCACGATGGGGTTGGCCTGGCGGAACGCCTGCTTGAAGCACATCGCGGCGCAGGTCTGGAACGCCATGTCGCTTGAATCCACGGGGTGGAAACTGCCGTCCACCAGCACGCACTTCACATCCACCACGGGGTAGCCGGCAATCGGACTCTTCTCCATCGCCTTGATGAGACCCTTCTGGATGGAGGGCATGAACTCCTTCGGGATGACACCGCCCTTGGTGATATCGACGAACTCGAAGCCTTTTCCCGGGTTCGGTTCGAAGCGGATGACGGTGTGGGCGAACTGCCCCTTGCCGCCCGTCTGCTTCACATGGCGGTAGTTGCACTCCTTCTCCGTGGTGATGGTCTCGCGGAACGACACCGACGGGGCACCCACTGAAATCGGCACCTTGAACTCGTCGCGGATACGCTCCACGAGGATTTCCAAGTGCAGTTCGCCCATGCCGGCGATGATGGTCTCTTCCGTCTCTTCGTCGAAGTGGGAGTGGAACGACGGGTCTTCGTTGGTAAGCTTGGCCAAAGCCTCACCCAGCTTGTTGCGGCTCTTCTTGTCGTCCAGTTCCAGCTTCATCTCGATGACCGCGGGCGGCACGGTGATGTTCTCCAACAGGACGGCCTGGTTCTCGTCGCAGAGGGTGTCGCCCGTGCGGGTGAACTTCATGCCGACAAGGGCCACGATTTCACCGGCACCCGCCTCCGTGATTTCCTCACGCTCTTTGGCCTTGATGCGGAAGATGCGGCCGATACGCTCCGTCTTTCCCTTGTTGGTGTTGTAGATGGTCATGCCGCTGGTGATCTTGCCGCTGAACACGCGGATGAAGGTCTGCTGGCCGACGTAGGGGTCGTTGATGAGCTTGAAGGCGAGGGCAGCCACCGGCTCATTGACCGACGGATGCAGCTTGATGGTGCGTTCCTCATCGTCAGGATCGTGGGCAATGACGGCGCCGAGGTCGTTGGGCGACGGAAGATAATCCACGATGGCGTCCAGAAGCAACTGGATGCCCTTGTTCTTGTAGGCGGCGCCGCACAGGACGGGGGTCACCAGCAGTTTGATGGTGGCTTCACGGATGGCTTTCTTCAGCATCGGTTCCTCAATTTCAGCATCCTCCAGATAAAGGGTGGCGATGTCGTCGTCGTAATCGGCGAGCTTCTCGATCATCACACGGCGGGCCTCCTGTGCCTGCGGCAGCAGTTCTGCCGGGATGTCGCTCACGATACGCTCCTTCTCCACAAAGGTGATGGCTTTCATGGTGACAAGATCGACCATGCCGAGGAAGTCGTTTTCGGCTCCGATGGGCAGGTGGATGGGCATGGCGTTGGCGCCGAGGTATTTGTTCATCTGGGCCACCACATCGGCGAAGTTGGCGCCGGTGCGGTCCATCTTGTTCACGAAGGCAATGCGGGGCACGCGGTACTTGTCGGCCTGGTTCCAGACGGTTTCGCTCTGGGGTTCCACGCCGCCGACGGCGCAAAAGACCGCCACCATCCCGTCGATAACACGCAGCGAGCGTTCCACCTCGATGGTGAAGTCCACCTGGCCGGGAGTGTCGATGAGGTTGATCTGGTGGTCGTTCCTGTTGGAGGTGATGG
>JAEEQA010000102.1 GCA_016285085.1 Bacteroidales bacterium | reverse complement strand
GGCTCTCAAATTCTTCTCCATTAATCAATGCATACCCTACATATTCCATTACATCACCGAAATTGAATGGGTTTGCAGTGTTACCGCGGATTCCGTATTTCGATGTGACCTCTGTCGCGATTTCATAATATGGTATCTCAACGATGCTCACTTGATCAATACCTTCTCCCATATCATCCCCGTTATTTATCATTTTTACTGACGATGTTTTACCGTTTTGGCGGGCGGAAACCATGAATGTACCAGCGACAGATAAGTGAATGCGGAATGTATGGGTGCCCGCTTGCAGAGACATGAAATTTTGTGTCTTTACAGTCTGTCCCCTCACATTCGTAATGTCTAAAGTCACAGTCCCCGCATCCTTCACTGTCAACCTGACATCGGTAGTGCCATTGAAAGGGTTTGGATTGTTTTGGGATAAAGAGAATCCGCCATCATCAACTGACTCGGCAATGAAGGTGCCATTTTGCATTGTCAGTGTTGTGTCAGGCCAATAGATGGTTTCCTGCCAACTTTTAGTCAGGTTTGTAACAACCACACGGTCAAGTTGAATCCAATGATCATTGCCATCTTTCGCCGTAAAAGTAAGCGTGACAGTTTGCGCCATTAAGCCAAAAGGAACCAGAATAGCAACAACAAACAAAGAAAACAAAAGATTCCTCATAGTTTTGTATAATTTTTTCAATAATAAAATGATTCATAATTCGAGCCAGCAAAAGTACATTTTTTATCTAAAATTGTTTTATAAAATTGAAAAAAATGATTAATACAGCAAGTGTCAAACCCGTGCATCATAACTTTACGAACTTTACAAACTATATTGTATCTTTGCGCCCGTTTTTAATTTCAATGAAATGAAACAGAAATACTCTGTTATTCTTCTTATAATCAGCTTATTAATAACAATTTCCGCCTGCTCGCTCTCCCGTGCCGTGCAGATGGTCAACTGCGACTATTCCTTCCACGGAATCACTGGCCTTTCGTGGGCGGGCATCAACTTCGGCACCACCAGCACCGACCAGTCGAAGATGGGGGCCGGCACACTGGCAAAATGCGCCAAAGCCATCGCCAACAAGGACTACACCACTACCATCGGTATCACCCTTGAGGCCAAGAACCCCGACAAACGGGTCGCCTCCATCGCCGGCTTCGACTATGTGGTGCTCTACCAGAACAAGGAAATCGCTTCCGGCGTCAGCATCAACAAGGAAGACATCGTCGTGCCCGCACACGGCAGCACCATCATCCCGATGAACTTCTCCATCGACATCACCGAAGTTGTCAACTTCAAGTCGCTGAAAGCCATTGAGAACACCTTGCACTTTCTTGGCGAAGTGAAAAAATTAGGCGACAACGACACCGACTTCGCCATCAAGCTCCGTCCGCACATCCGCGTCGGCAAGAACGTCACCAAAGGGGCGTACATACCGATACGGAGTATCTGAGTAGTGATTAGGGGATAGTGATTAGGGGATAGTAATTAGGGGATAGTAAAGACGGTGCATGCACCGTCTAATAAAAAAGAAACATACAAAAAGAACCCCGAAGGGGTGAAAACAAGCAGGGGTGCAAACCCTGTAATTGAAAGCAACCGAATTGAAAACCAGGACAATCATATTGACGGCAATGTTGATGGCTCTTGTCGCCACGGCGATGGGGCAGCGGTACACCGTGTCCGGGATTCTGAAGGACGGTTCCAACGGCGAAACGATGAAAAACATCCTCGTGGCGCTGATTCCCATGGAGGACAAAAGCCAGTCCATCACCAACTTTTCCAACCAATCGGGCTTCTACTCGGTGACGGCGCCCAAAGGGCAGTATATTCTGCAAATCCTTTACATGGGTTATAAAACCGTTACTGACACCCTTGATTTACAGAAAAATACAACATTGAACTACGAACTCGTGCCAGAGGCGGTGATGACCGACGAGGTGGTGGTGAGCGAGAAGGCCGCCGACCACAACGTCACCAGCGCGCAGGTGGGCAAGATGGAGATGAAGATTGAAACCATCAAGGCGCTGCCGGCCCTCTTCGGGGAGGTGGACGTGCTGAAATCCATCCAGCTGCTGCCGGGCATCCAGTCGGGCGGCGAGGGAAACACCGGCTTTTACGTGCGCGGCGGCGGCTCCGACCAGAACCTCGTGCTCTTGGACGAATGTACGATTTACAACGCCGGCCACCTGTTCGGATTCTTCTCCGTCTTCAACGCCGACGCCGTCAAGAACGTGGAGATCACCAAGTCGGGGATGCCGGCCTACTACGGCGGCCGCCTCGCCTCCGTGCTTGACGTGGCCCAGAAGGAGGGCAACATGAAGAAGTTCGAAGTCGATGGCGGCCTCGGCCTCATCTTCTCCCGCCTCACCGTGCAAGGCCCCATCAAGAAGGACAAATGCTCGTTTATCATCTCTGGAAGAAGAACCTACATCGACGTGCTTGTGCAGCCGTTCCTCAAAAAGACGTCCCCGCTCAAAGGCACCAAGTTCTACTTCTACGACCTGAACGCCAAACTGAACGTCATCATCAACGACAAGCACCGCCTCTTCCTCGGCGGCTACTACGGCAAGGATGTATATGGATTCAAGTCCACCACGGGCCAGACGCGGGCACAGTTCCGCTGGGGCAACGCCGCCGCCTCGCTCCGTTGGAACTACATCATCACGCCGCAGCTGTTCCTCAACACCACCTTCTCCTTCACCAACTACGACTTCGCCACCACCATGGGGCTCGACATCTACACGATGGAGATGACCTCGGGTGTGCGCGACATCGCCCTGAAGTCGGAACTCACCTACACACCACCGTTTCCCCACGAGTTCAAATTCGGCATCCACTACATCTTCCACACCTTTTTCCCGAACAAAATGGCCGTGGATGCCGGCATCAGCGACCTCTCCCTACCCAACGTGGATCCCTACTACGGTCACGAACTCGCGCTTTATGCCAACGATGAATTCGATCTTTTCCCGTGGTGGAAAATCAACGTCGGGCTCCGCTATTCCCACTTTGAATTCATCGGTCCCTTCAAGCGGTTCGTCTTTGATGACTACGGCATCCTCACCGACTCCATCCTCTACAAGCCCGGACAAATTATCAAGCAGTACAACGGTTTGGAGCCGCGCCTCTCCATGCGTTTCAAAGTGGCGGAATACACCTCCATCAAAGCCTCCTACACCCTTAACTACCAATATCTTCACCAAGTTGCCTTGGCCACCATCTCTCTTCCTACCGATGTGTGGATGCCTTCCACAGAAATCGTGAAGCCGCAAATCGGGCACCAGGTTTCCCTCGGTGTCTATCAGAATTTCCGCAAGAACATGTTTGAGACCTATATCGATCTCTATTACAAGCACATGAACAATCTGGTGGAATACAAGGACGGCATCAACATCGACGACATCAACCAGAATGCCGACCAGATGTACGTTTTCGGCAAGGGTTGGTCGTACGGCGCGGAATTTTTCGTGAAGAAGGCCACCGGACGCTTCACCGGCTTCATCGGTTACACCCTGTCGTTCACGCAGCGGCAGTTCGACGACTTGAACGGCGGCAAGCCCTTCTATGCCAAGTACGACCGGCGGCACGATGTCTCCATCAACCTCAGCTACGAAATCATCCGCAACAAGCTGAACGTGTCGGCCGTATGGGTTTTCGCCACCGGCAACACGATGACCATCCCCATCGGCTACTACTTCATCTGCGGCTCGCTTGCCACCGAGTACAGCGACCGCAACGCCTACCGTCTCAAGCCCTACCACCGCCTCGACCTTTCCCTCAACTGGACCATCGTGAAGAAAAAACGGTTCGAGACAGGGCTTAACTTCTCGATTTACAATGTTTACAACCGGAAGAATCCGTTCTTCGTCTTCTTCGAGACGCAAACCAACTATGTGGAGGGTCAATCCTTCGATATGACCACCAAGGCCTACCAAATGAGTCTCTTCCCCATCCTTCCCTCCATTACGTGGAATTTCAAATTCTGATCCAGTATGAAATTGATGAAAGCACTATATAAAACAATGTTTTTCATTCTCTTGGGAATGATTTTCACCCAATGCCAGAAGGAAATTGAGGTGGAATTGCCCGATTATGAGCAGAAAATCGTCATTGAGGGCAGCATTGAGAACGGGGAGCCTGCGATGGTGATTGTGAGCCGCAGCGTGCCCTACTTTTCCACCATCGATCTGGAGACGCTGATGAACGATGTTTTTATCACCGATGCGGAAGTCACCGTCACCTCTTCTACGGGGCAAACGGAACAGTTGACCTTCACGTTGAACCCGGAATCACCGATTTATATGGCCTACACGGGGCGGACGTTATTGGGCGAACCAGGAAAAAGCTACACACTCACTGTGCGATACAAGGAAAAAGAGTATAGCGCCACCACATCGATGCAGGAGCCCATCCGCCTCGACTCGACGTGGCTGGCATTTAAGGATGCAACCGACACGATGCCCACCTCCCGCATCCAGCTCACCGACAGAGCCAGCACACACGACTACTACATGTTCCGAATCAAAGTGCATGGCAAAAAGCTGCACGACCGCCTGTGGGTGACAAGTTTTCCCGTCGCCTTCGACGACGCCACCTTTAACGGGCAGACCGTCAACTATGAAATCCTCCGTTCCAACCCATCCTCCCTGTTCATGGCTGAAATGACCGACGAGGAAAAAGAGGAATACTATCGTGTCACCTACCGCAAAGGCGACACGATCTATCTTAAGACCTCCATTCTCGACTACGACGCGTTCCAATACTGGTCGGCGATGTCGTACGAACTGGCGGTCGGACAGAACCCGTTCATGAGCCCGGCGACAATTCCCTGCAACATCAGTGGCGAGAACGTCATCGGCAACTGGACGGCGTTCGCCTCCACGGTGGATACGATGTACTATCTCGACAGAAAAGGAAAATTGAAAAATGAAAACTGAAAATTATAGGGGATGCTATTATATGATGAAAGGATGAAAAGATGAAAGATAGCGTAAAAAGTAATAGGTATAAAGTAGGAGGTAGCCAACGCACAACCCCTCTTTAAACCTAATACCTATCACCTATTACCTATCACCTTTTAACTTTTAACTCTCAACTTTTAACTTTATAAAGAATTATGGCAAACGAGAACTTTATTGACTGTGTAAACATATTCTGCCGTTCTGGAAAGGGCGGCGCGGGGTCGGCACATCTGGCGCGCACGGCGCAAGACCCGAAGGCCGGACCCGATGGCGGCGACGGCGGCAAGGGCGGCAACGTCCTTCTCAAGGGCAACCGCAACCTCTGGACACTCCTGCACTTGCGCTACACCAAGCACATCTTCGCGGAGGACGGCGGCAACGGAAGCGCCAACCTCTGTTTCGGCAAGAACGGCAAGAACGCCGTCATCGAAGTGCCGCTCGGCACGGTCGTGCGCAACATGGAAAGCGGTGAACAGATCGGCGAGGTGCTCGAAGACGGTCAGGAGGTGATCGTGATGCGCGGCGGCCGCGGCGGCCAGGGAAACGTCCATTTCAAGAGCGCCACCCGCCAGACCCCCCGGTTCGCACAGCCCGGCGAAGAGGGCGTGGAAGGCTGGGTGACACTGGAACTGAAAGTGCTGGCCGATGTGGGCTTGGTCGGTTTCCCCAACGCCGGAAAGTCCACCCTCATCTCGGTACTGTCGAACGCCAAGCCGAAAATCGCCGACTACCCCTTCACCACGCTCGTCCCGAACCTCGCGATGGTTTCCTACCGCGACTTCAAGTCGTTCGTCATCGCCGACATTCCGGGCATCATCGAGGGCGCGTCCGAGGGCAAAGGCATCGGTTTGCGCTTCCTCCGCCACATTGAACGCAACTCCATCCTGCTGTTCCTCATCCCCGTCATCACCGAAGACATCGCGAAGGAATACAAGATTCTGGTCAATGAATTGCGGGCCTACAATCCGGAGCTGATGGACAAAAAACAGATCATCGCCATCACCAAATGCGATCTCACCACCGACGAAGAACTGGCAAAATTGAAAAAGAAGCTGAAACTGCCTGCCCCCACCATCTTCATCTCCTCCCACGCGCACAAGAACCTCACCGAGCTGAAAGACATGCTCTGGGCGGCATTGAATGAGGAAGAACAGTAGGGGGTAGAAGGTTCCGCCGCTACGCTCCGCTTGCCATTAGAATGGGACTGCGCCGCCCAACCCATCCCTTCTTTTTTTCTCCCTTCAACAGCCCCGCACCATTCCGCTGACCGAAGGGAGGCGGAACCTCCGCCTATTCCCCATCAGTTTGTCAATACCCCGCGCGCGCCCGCGGCACGGGCGGCAGGTATTCCCCTTCTATGTAGATTTGACGAAAGAACGAGTGCAGAGAAAAGCTTGCTTTAACTCTGCCGAGTGATGAGGAAAAGAAGGCGAAGCCTTCAACGGGTGGCCGTATTTCAGGAAGTTACAAAAGGACAGAATTCCCCTTCTATGTAGAAGGGGTGGCCGTAGGCCGGGGTAGTAGAAAATAATGTGCCTGTGATTCTTCACAAGGACTTTTTCTTTTTTTCTATACAACTACCCCGCGCTTCGCGCACCCCTTCTTTGAAAGAAGGGGAACATCCTCGGGCGGCAGGTGCGGAAGAATGGGGACGGTGATACCGCGGAAAAGAAGAAGAGACGATGTTACTTTTCTTTAACTTGGGCAACAGCAACCGTCCCTTCATCATCAACATTTTCTTCTCCTTTTGATGATATGGACAGTCTCATTTTATTACAGTAACCTGCATACACGGTAATACTACCATTCCAAGTGTAATCCTCATTTTCCGCATGAAAATAATATGAGCCCGGAGGGCAATTATTAAATCATGCACAACCGGTAGCACCGCAATTGGGTGTTCCCGAGGAATAATAGTGTGTGATGTAATCTGTTTGGCCCAAAAAATCAACTCGCACATATCCTCCCGTCCAGTTTTGAGACATCCAAAAAGTCACATCGCCCGTTCCAAGAATAGTGAGTCTCAGAGTTTGGCTATCGCTCTTCTTGCCTCTTTCCGAAAATACAGTAAGTTTTACAGTATAATCACCCGGACTATAGTACGTATGAGAGGCACTTGATTTATAACTATCCCTAACAACAGTGCCATCTCCAAAATCCCAGACATATTCAAAAGCGTTACTACAATTACTTGTGAATTGAACATTTTCTCCGACTCCATATGCCCTGTAACCATCTTTTGTATCGAAATACGCGTATGGCTCTTTGTCGCAACTGTTCAGAAAAAAGGGAAGAAAAAAGATAAAAAAATAAAACAGTTTTTCATGATAATTTCGTTTGATTTTTAATAACTACAGTATGAATGCCCTACAAAAAAAACTGCACACAAAAAAAGCGTGGCACTTCGCCGTCTTCATTGGATCCTTGAGGTCTTGGACTACCTGACATTCCCAATTACAACGAGTAAAGCCCACGCCTTTTGGCGGGAGCGCCGTTGCATTACTCTGGGAATGTTCTGTTTGAAATTGTCCAAGTTTCAAAGTATCCAGTGTATAAGCTACTTCGCT
>JAEEQA010000101.1 GCA_016285085.1 Bacteroidales bacterium | reverse complement strand
ATGCGTTCTTCTTTTTGCAATGCCGCCCGAATAGCTCTAATTATCTCTTTTCTATGAGAGGGACACATATTGGTTGATAAATGAAACAACTTATATTCATCACTGCCCCTCATCTCGTCAAAGAACAATCGTGCTTTCTTCTTGGTATTGAAAACAACGAGTGCAGATTTTTGTTTTTTTACAACTATATCAGCCAGTTTGGAGACAGGTATCTCATCATAGCCATCTATGGGATGATAGGTCACTCGCCTTGTCTCACCAAAGATACGCTCGGTGTCTTCCACCAAGGATTCTATATGATTAATTCCGCTGAATCCCTTTCTCGTTTGGAAATCAGGTTGGGTTGCTGTACAGAAAAGAAGGCTGCACCTGCATAATTGTTGCAAGTTATCCAGCATAGTCAATGTTGGTTCGGTAACATCTATGGGTAGGGTTTGTATTTCATCAAAAATGATTATCGAATCCTGAATGTTGTGGATTTTTCTACACGCTGACCGTTTATTGCTAAATAGCGATTCAAAGAACTGAACAGAGGTCGTAATGATGATAGGATAATCCCAGTTTTCTGTTGCCAACTGTTTGGAGTTATACTCGTCGTTATCCTCATTATTTGGATATATCACATTAGAATGATGCTCCAATACGTAGTCCCTCTCGTCATCATTAAATATACTCTTCAGTTTCTCTGCTGTTTGGTCAATTATATTGATAAAAGGCAGCACGATAATAATTCGTTTGATATTGGGATGATGCTGTGCATGATGCAATGCCCAATTGATGCTACACAAAGTTTTTCCCAATCCTGTTGGAAGTGTCAATGAGAAACATCCCTGTGGAAGATTGGCTTTTGATTCAGCGAACAAGCGAACTTCATTACGTAGTTTATTGATTTTCTTCGTTGGATTATTTTCAAGATGTTTAAATTCTTCTTGCAATTTCACCAACAATTTGTCTGACTCAAAAGGTAGGCTCTCCCGATTGGAAAACTTACATTCAAAGAAGTGTCGTTCAGTATCAAGGCTGTCCGCATCCACAAGAGAACTGAATAACATCCTAACAAATAATTCCTTTTGAAGGACATCAGGCAAATTCCTAAAAGCTAAATCATCAGGTACGAAAGTTTCACTACTCAGGTCATTCTCCCATGCTTTACAGATAGAGTTGTATTTTGCGCTCTCATTCTTTTCGGCTTTGATATCTTGAAGCATGTCTGGACGATCTGGCAAACCTGCATGATGTCCGAAAACAGGCAATGCAACTTCTAAAAGATTTTTTTCTATGGCACAAATGGCTCCATAAATAGAATGCTTGACCTTATTGTTAGTTCCAGTAATATGTTTCTGAAATTCATCTGAATATTTCCCGATATCATGTATGAGACCGCAGAACCGATATAAACTTTCAAAAGACTCTGACAAAGCGAATTCTTTCATGAAATCACCAACACCTTTGCTATGCATCTTCATCGTTTGCTTGATGCCATTTGAATTTTCTGAATGAGCGATATAGGTATTATTGTTCATTTTATTTCTCGTCCAAAATTGTTGGTGATTGTTTCCAAATTTTCGCTGCAAAAATACAACCTATCTGTTTCAAAACATGAAACAGATAAAAGTTTTTTTCACTATTTTTGCAAAAAAGAAAAATATGAGAAATATTGATACTTTTCGACAATACATTTGGTTAGTTAACACCATACAAAGATTTCGTAGAATCAGTTATGGAGACATCAAACGTCTATGGAAAGATAGCGATATGAATGAAGGCAAACCCTTGTCACGCACCACTTTCTATCGTATACGCCAGTCCATCAAAGAAATGTTCGGTGTCTGTATAGAATCGGACAACCGACATCAATACTTCATCAGCAATCCCGAGGCACTTTCCGGTAATTCCACACAAAACTGGATGCTGCGCACACTCACAGTCAACAGCATCCTCTTGGATGGCCTTTCCATCAAAGATCAACTTCTTTTGGAAGATATCCCTTCTGGATTGGAACACCTTGAAACCATCATTAACGCCATCAAAGTCCACCATACTTTGCGTATGAGTTACAAGAAATTCAGTGACTCCGAACCATATTCTACTTTCATCGAGCCTTATTGCCTGAAACTTTTCCACCAACGCTGGTACCTGCTCGGGAAAAGCGAAAAACGGGGTGGCAATCTTAGTGTCTTTTCACTTGACCGCATGACTGAGCTCTCTGAAACTGAACGAGAATTTATACTGGATCCCGATTTTGATGCAGAGACCTTTTTCAAAAATTATTTCGGCGTCATCCCAGATCAAAAAGTACAAGTGGATCGTATTGTGCTACGTGCTTATTCGCCGATGGACGACTATTTGCGAACGCTTCCCTTACATCATTCCCAACGAGAAATCGCCACAGAAAAAGAGTGCGCCCTATTCGAATATCAGTTGGCACCCACACGCGATTTCATACAGGCCATACTCAAAGAGGGTCAAGAGTTGGAGGTCGTCGAACCAGAATCTCTATGGAAGAAAATCCGTAAAGAGTTGACTGCCACATTGAAAAGATATAATAGAAACACATCCAACAATTAAAAAAGAAAAGAGGGCCCTCTCAACGTTCCTGCAATGTTTTTGAACAACCAGCCGAACTTTGTCGTACCTGTACACGCTCATAACCTGCAATTGCCTGCCACTGCTTGAATGGCTCAGCGTTGGGAGAGGAAATTGACTGTATGATACGGAGAAGGCCTCTGGCGTTAGCAGTCTGTGCTTTTCGACGTTGCCCGTCAAGGGTAATCATTTCAAGGTGGGTACAAATTGTACCCACCCCTTGGCAAGTTGCAAGATGCACAACCGTGCGGCTCTACAAACTTGCAACTTGATGAACATGCAACTTGACAAACTTGCCGAACTTTGTCGTACCTTTGCCGCCGTTTTTCAAAACCATCGTGATATGAGAAAAAAAGTGGATTTTCTGGTCATCGGGTCCGGCGTCGCGGGACTCTGTTTTGCATTGAAGGCCGCCAATTACGGCAAAGTTTGTATGGTCACCAAGTCGGGGACCGACGACACCTCGACGAAGTACGCGCAGGGCGGCATCGCTGCGGTGATGTACAGCCCCGACACCTACGAGAAGCACATCCACGACACGATGGTCGCGGGTGACGAGCTGTCCGACCGCCACATCGTGGAAATCACCATCCGCGAGTCCACCGCCCGCGTGATGGAGCTGGTGGAGTGGGGCGTCGATTTCGACAAGACGAAGTCGGGCAAATTCTCCCTGGCGAAGGAGGGCGGCCACTCCGAGTTCCGCGTCCTGCACCACAAGGACATCACCGGCTACGAGATTGAGGAAAAGCTGATCCTGGCCGCCCGCCAGCATCCCAACATCGAGATTCTGGAAAACCACCTTGCGGTGGAAATCATCACGCAACACCATTTGGGCATTGAGGTGAACCGCCACACCGACGGCATCACCTGTTTCGGCGCCTATATCTATAACCCTCAGACCAAGGAGGTTGACACGGTTTTGTCGAAGGTGACGATGATGGCCACCGGCGGCATCGGCACTGTTTACGGCAACACCACCAATCCCACCGTGGCCACCGGCGACGGCATCGCCATGGTCTATCGTGCGAAGGGCGCGGTGCGCGGGATGGAGTTCGTGCAGTTCCACCCCACCTCCCTCTACAATCCCAGCGAGCGGCCCTCGTTCCTCATCACGGAGGCGATGCGTGGGGCGGGCGCCATCCTCAAGACCAAGGACGGGGAGGAGTTTATGCGCAAGTACGACGAACGCGGCTCGCTCGCACCCCGCGACGTGGTGGCCCGCGCCATCGACAACGAAATGAAAATCAGGGGTGTGGACCATGTCTATTTGGACACGACCCTCATCAAGAAGGAGGAGATGTTCAGCCACTTCCCCAACATCTATGCCAAGTGCCTCAGCATCGGCATCGACCCCACCAAGGAGATGATCCCCGTGGTGCCGGCGGCGCACTATTCGTGCGGCGGCATCCTGGTGGACGAGTGGGGCCGCAGCACCATCCGCAACCTCTACGCTTCGGGCGAGTGCGCCTCCACCGGACTTCACGGCGCCAACCGACTGGCATCCAACTCATTGTTGGAGGCGTTGGTCTTCTCGCACCGTGCCTGCGTCAATGCGGTGGAAGCCCTCGGCTCCATTAGCCACTGCGACGAGGTTCCCGACTGGAACACGGAAGGCACCGTGCTGAACGAGGAAATGGTGCTGATCACGCAGTCGATGAAGGAGGTGCAGACCATCATGTCGAGCTACGTCGGCATCGTGCGTTCCAACCTGCGCCTGCAACGCGCCTTCGACCGCCTCGAAATCCTTTACCGTGAAACGGAGGAACTGTACAAGCAGTCGATCCTCATTCCGGAGATTTGCGAGTTGCGTAACATCATAAATGTAGGATACCTGATCATCCGGCACGCGATGGCCCGCCACGAGAGCCGCGGCCTCCACTACTCCCTCGACTATCCCGACCACCGCGACGTGAGCCAAATCACCGAGGATGCGAATTAGTGGCGTTTTAGTTCCCCTTCTATGTAGAAGGGGTGGCCGTAGGCCGGGGTAGTAGAAAAGATTTGTTTCATCAATTTGAATTTTCCAATATTTATACAACTACCCCGCACTTCGTGCACCCCTTCTTCAAAAAGAAGGGGAATTGTGTACGACAACCTTATACTTTATACCTTTTACCTTCTACAAAAAAGACGAGTGTGTCGGAAAAATGAGTACTTTTGCGGCGGTTTTTCAAACGCACTCACATTTATGAACCTCAAGCAACTCCGTTCGCTATCACAGAAAAAGTTCCGCGAGGAAACCGGCCTCTTCATTGTGGAGGGTACCAAGTCGGTGCTGGATCTGCTCCGCTCGGAGCTCACGGTGGAAACGGTGTACGCACTGCCCGAGTGGCTGGCGGCACACGGCCGCGAGCTGGCGGCGGTGCGCACGGAGCCGGTGAGCGAGAAGGAGCTGGAGCGCATCAGCTGTCTCACCACCCCGCAGGAGGTTCTGGCCGTGGCCAAGCGCCCCGCCGCCTCCGTCGATGACCTCGACTTCGGCCGTACCCTGCTGATGCTGGACGGCATCCGCGACCCCGGCAACCTCGGCACGATGGTGCGCACCGCCGACTGGTTCGGCATCCGGCAGGTGGTCTGCTCGCCCGATTGCGTGGAGCTGACCAACCCGAAGGTGGTGCAGGCCACGATGGGCTCGTTCGCGCGGGTGAAGGTCGTTTACACGGACCTGCCGGCGCTGCTGTCGTCGGGGAAGGTGAGGGGAGAGGTGTGCGGCGCTTTCATGGACGGGGTGCCGTTGAAGGAGGTCGCCTTCAGCGCCGGCGACGTGCTGGTCATCGGGAGTGAGGGGAGCGGTATCTCGCCGGAGGTGTCGGCGCGGGTGACGCGGCGGGTTTCCATCCCGGCGGGCGTGCACAGCGGCGAGCGGGCAGAGTCGCTCAACGCCTCCATCGCCGCCGCCATCGTGCTGTACGAGGCGTGCCGATGATAGCGTGCAAACTGTCAAAAGGCCGTTACAGACTCCCAAATTTTACGTACTTTTGCCGCTTCATCAAAAGGAAATGTTATGAAGCCATACGAACACACCGTAAAGTACTATGAATGTGACAAAATGGGCATCGTCCACCACTCCAACTATGTCCGTTTTATGGAGGAGGCGCGGGTGGATTGGATGGACCAGCTCGGCTATGGTTTCGACCAGTTGGAGGCCGAGGGCGTCGTTTCGCCCGTCACTGCCATCAGTTGCAACTACAAGAGTCCCAGTACGTTCAAGGATGTGGTTTCCATAGAGGTGAAGGTGTCGGAGATGACCGTTTTTAAAATCAGCTTCGCCTACACCATGAAAGTGAACGGAAAAACGGTGTGTATTGCCTCCAGTACCCACTGCTTTCTGGAGAACGGCCGTCCCGTGGTGATGGAACAGCGTTTTCCGGAATTGTACAAGAAAATCAAGGCGTTATAATTTCCCGTCATGAGCTCCCATACTGAAACCATCTGTTCTGTTTCCACGGCTCCCGGCACAGGAGCCATCGCGGTGCTTCGTGTGTCAGGCCTGCAGGCGTTCGCTATTGTGGAACAATTGTTTAGGAAAAGAACCGTGTTCATGGACACCCCCTCGCACGTTGCCAAGCTCGGTGAGGTCTTTGACGGTGAATCGCTCATCGACCAGGTGGTGTTTGTGAAATTCGCCGCCCCGCACTCTTACGACGGCGAGGATATGGTGGAACTGTCGTGCCACGGTTCCCGCTTCATCCAGCAGAAGATTTTGGAGCTGTTGCTGCAACGCGGCTGCCGCATGGCTGAGCCCGGTGAATTCACCCTGCGGGCTTTTCTCAACGGGAAGATGGACCTGCCGCAGGCCGAAGCCGTCGGCGACCTCATCGATTCGCAGTCCGAAAGCGCCCACCGGCTGGCCGTCAACCAGCTGAAAGGCGGCTTCTCCCGCAAGATTGCCGACCTCCGCGACCGCTTCATCCAGCTGGCCGCCTTGCTTGAACTGGAACTGGACTTCAGCGAGGAGGAGGTGGAATTCGCCGACCGGAAACAGTTTCTGGATCTGCTTGCGGAACTCCGCGCCGAAACGGATACGCTGGTCCGCTCCTTTCGCACCGGCAACGCCCTGAAAAACGGCGTGCCCGTGGCCATTGTGGGAAAACCCAACGTCGGGAAATCGACCCTGCTGAACGCCCTGCTCAACGACGACCGCGCCATCGTGTCGGACATTCCCGGCACCACCCGCGACACCGTCGAGGACACGCTCACTCTCGGCGGCACCCTCTTCCGCTTCATCGATACCGCCGGCATCCGCCACTCCGACGACACCATCGAAAATTCCGGCATCCAGCGCAGCTACCGGGCAATGGAGAACGCCGACATCATCCTTTATATGGCCGATGCCGCCACCGACACACTCGACAGCCTTTCGGAAGAATTACGGGAAATCCGTGACAGAATCAATACTTCCGACAAAAAAATCATACTGATTCTTAATAAGATAGATAAGGCAAGTGTCTCTTCCGTGCCATCTGAAACCTTGTCGTGCGAGGTCGTTGGCATTTCAGCAAAAGAACGGAAGAACCTCGAAGCCGTCACCGAGGCGCTCACGCGGCACGTCGCGGAACACGCCGTGTCGGACGGCACGCTGCTGACCAACGCCCGCCACTATGACCTGATGGTGAAAATCGCCGACGACATCGAGCGCATTGAGGAGGGACTGACCGGAGGGGTGCCGACCGACCTCGTGGCTATCGATGTGCGCAGCGCCCTCGACAAACTGGGGCGGCTTACGGGCACCATCACCGACAACGATGTGCTGAACACCATTTTCGGAAAATTCTGCATCGGCAAGTAAGGTAATATTGCTAAAAATAGTAGGGACGCCATATTATGACGTCCCTACTATTGTCTTTGTCAGTCTCTAATTAGTTATTTTCTTTGCTTGCGCCATTGAAATTACACCAGATTGATGTCGAAGTCGAATGTGCTGCCGGGCTGGATTTCGCGGACGGTGCAGCCGTGTTT
>JAEEQA010000019.1 GCA_016285085.1 Bacteroidales bacterium | reverse complement strand
GGCTGCACTTCAGCGGGTTCGACCCCTTCGGCTGGCTGCTCAGCCGTCCGTCCGTCGCTGCCAAAACCCAGAAGGTGACCCGCCCGAACGTGAATGCCGAGCAATGCGTGGGGTGCGGCATCTGCGCCAAAATCTGTCCGCAGGACAACATCGTAATGGTCCGTAATGACGCATCGCCTGCATCCACGACGGCACAGATCGGCGACCGTTGCACCGCGTGCCTCGCCTGCGTGCATTTCTGTCCGCACCTTGCGGTGGAAATCAACGGCAAAGCAGTGAAGCAAGAATTCCGGTACCACCATCCCGACATCAAGCTGGCGGATATGGTGCTGCGGTAATCCTTGTACAAAACTAAAATCAATACAACCAATGAATACAAACACAAAAGAGATTTACCTTGCCGGCGGTTGCTTCTGGGGAACGGAGCATTTTTTCAAGCAGATTGAAGGGGTGGTGGAGACCGAGGTGGGCTTCGCCAACGGCCACACCGACCACCCGACGTACCAAGAGGTCTATACCGATGAAACGGGCTATGCCGAAACGGTGATGGTACGCTACAACCCCGAGGTGGTGAGTTTGGAGTTCCTGCTTCGGATGTTCTTCAAGGCCATCGACCCTGTAAGTCTGAACAGGCAGGGCCACGACGAGGGGACGCGCTACCGCACGGGCATCTACTACACCGATGCCGCCGACCTGCCCGTTATCGACAAAGTCTTCTCCGAGGAGCGGCAGCGCTACGACCAGCCGCTGGCCGTGGAGAAGCAGCCGCTGGAGCGGTTCTTCACCGCCGAGGAGTACCATCAGGACTATCTCGACAAGAACCCCACGGGCTACTGCCACCTGCCCCAGGCTCTCTTCGACTTCGCGAGGACAGCGAGGGAGAAGAGAGTCATAGATAAGCCGAGTGAAGCCATCGATGCCATTTATGGCGTAGGAACCGTTTTTGTGTTAACCAATCGCTATGATGGACTAACGGAACGCGAAGCTTTTATTTTAGCAGAATGCCATGAGGAAGAACATCTATTTCACATCATTCAGATAACAGGATTGCATTCTGGATACCTACTGGGGTATGTCAAACATGGTGCTTTGCGAGAGTCAAGGAATGCCATAACCTATGATGAATTGATCGAGGCCATTAAATTCAATTTCATCGGCCCCGACCTCAGTACGCTGCTCATTTTGAACGATAGGCTGGAATTGGCGGATTTGTTAAATAACTAACGCTTTCCTGTCGCCCCTACGGGGCTGGTTTAATGTTGCCCGTTACTCCGGCAGGGGTTACACCCCTGCCTCCAGATGTTCGCCCCTACGGGGCTTGGGAAAAATAATTTCTTAAAATTCACAATTAACGAAGAAAAAGTTGTATCTTTGCACCCGCAAAATCGCCCCGTAGGGTCTGGCAACTCCTATCACCCAGCCCCGCAGGGGCGCCAGACCATAAGCAGGGGTGAAGCGAAGCGTAACCCCTGCGCATACAACACCTCCAACTGGCAGTGGATGGCGAAGCGTAACCCCTGCGCATACAAAAGCACCTCCCAACTGACACACTCTACACATACACAGCAACAATATGGCACATACTCTAGTAAAACTCAATGTACACATCGTGTTCCACGTCAAGAGCAGAGGCATCGGGATGCGCAAAGAAGACCTCCCGCAAATATTCGCATATATTGGCGGTATCATCAGAAGTATCGGCGGCGCACCCATCGAAGTCGGCGGAGTAACCAATCATGTCCATATCCTCTCATCTTTGCCAAAGACCATGTCACTGGCCGACTTTGTCCGTGTCGTCAAGGCCAAAAGCAGCAAATGGATGAAGGCTATCGACCCCTATTATGAAAGCTTTATGTGGCAGGTGGGGTACGGCGCATTCTCTGTCAGTCCATCCATATTGGAAAATACGATTCGATATATCCGCAACCAGGAGGCGCATCACCGAAAACAATCGTTTGAGAAGGAGTACAAAACATTCCTTAATGCGTACAATGTGCAATACGATGAACAATACGCATTTGGGGACTGATTTTTTTCCTGCCGCCCCTACGGGGCTCAATATATAATATCGGCATTGCAGGAAGGGATTTCAATCCCTTCCTGCCGTCCGATCGCCCCTGCGGGGCTTAGTAGTTCTGCTTGTTGATTTCGAAGAAGGCTTGCGGGTGGTCGCAGACGGGGCAGACCTCAGGTGCCTGCATGCCGACAACGATGTGGCCACAGTTGCGGCATTCCCACACCTTCACCTCGCTGCGGGCGAAGACCTCGCGGGCCTCCACGTTGTGCAGCAGGGCGCGGTAGCGTTCTTCATGGTGCTTCTCAATCGCCGCCACCCCGCGGAATTTGGCCGCCAGTTCCGGGAAACCCTCTTCTTCGGCGGTGCGGGCAAAACCCTCGTACATGTCGGTCCACTCGTAGTTCTCGCCGGCAGCGGCAGCGGCCAGGTTCTCGGCAGTGTTGCCGATGCCGTTCAACTCCTTGAACCACAGCTTGGCGTGCTCCTTCTCGTTCTCGGCGGTCTGCAAGAAGAGGGCGGCAATCTGCTCAAAACCTTCCTTCTTGGCCTTCGAGGCGAAATAGGTGTATTTGTTGCGGGCCTCGCTCTCTCCGGCGAAGGCGGCGTGCAGGTTCTTCTCGGTCTGTGTGCCGGCGTAGGGATTGGCAGCGGGCGCCTCTTCAATGGCGGCGAACTTCTCCTTGCCCTGCTTGCAGCGCGGACATTTCCAGTCGGCGGGAAGTGCCTCAAACGGTGTTCCGGGCGCTATGCCCTGGGTGGGATCGCCCTGTGCGGGGTCATACTCATACTTGCAAATGGTGCATTTGTACTTTTTCATAAATCTGAATGTTTAAGGGATTAATAATTCAAAAATTAACCGCGCAAAGATACAAAAAATGGTTGTACCTTTGCGAATAAATAAACCTAATCGTTTAATCGAAAAAAATTATTTGATGTAATAATTCCCTTTTTTTTGTTGTCTAACAAGGTGAACGTTGCAACGAATTAATGTATTATGAACAACGACAAGGAACATCAATTTGAACTTTTGGTGCGGCAGCACAAGCGGACCATCTATACGGTGTGCTATCTGTTCTCGCACGACAAGACTGAGATCGACGACCTGTTTCAGGAAATTCTCATCCGCCTTTGGAACGGTTTTGACACCTACGAGGGTCGCAGCGACGCCAAGACATGGATCTACCGTGTGTCGCTCAACACAGCCATCAACCAGGACAAGAAGGAACGCCGGCGCATCGAGACGGTGCCCCTCACGGTGGACATCGACCCCTACGAAGCAGACGATCCCTCCAGTCGGCAAATCCGAGAACTCTACAACCGTATCTCAAGACTCGACTTCATCGACAGAAGCCTTATCCTGCTATGGTTGGAGGGTATCAGCTACGAGGACATCGGCGCCATCATCGGCATCACGCCCAACAATGTGGGTGTCAGGCTGCTGCGCATCAAGGACAAACTGGTGAAAATGTCAACAAAAGAATGAAAGGAGATCATCATGGAAAATCAGAACAACAATAATCTTTCCGAATTGGACCAGCTGAAGGCCCAATACGAAACGCTGAAACAGCAGTTCGACCAACAGGAAATCGTCAACGAGCGGCTGATGAAATCGTCCATCAAGCACAGTACCGATTTTTACAAACGGTACCGCTGGACACAAATCATCCTTTACCCTTTAGCGGCCATTATTGGCATATTGTGCATCAAATGCTTTCAAGGCAACAACCTTTCGTTAACTCTGTTTTGGCTCTCCTACTGTGCCGTTTGCTTTGCCGTGGAATTGTGGATAACGCGGAATATTCATACTAAGTCTTTGGAAAACACCGATTTGCTGACGCTTTCTAACTATGCTCAAACGTACAAGAAACACTTCTCCCTCTTTATTGTGCTGTACACGATTCCGGCAGTTATTTTTGTTTTGGGCGTGATGTTTGCAAATATTGGTCATTTGCCAAACTTGGGGACAGTTCTCGTTACGTTAGGTGCAGTGCTTCTGATCACGCTGGGCATAGCAATTGTCGAATTCCGCTATAAGACAAGACCCTGCGACGAAATTATCCGGCAAATAGAGGCTACAGAAACCCCGACAAAAAAGGAAATGGGCCTCAACAGGAAGCAAAAGTGGTTCCGTATCGCCATGATAGTCGTGTTTATCGGCTTTGATATTTGGGCTTGCCTCATTGTGGCGAAATACATTAAAACGCCCCCGATGTGGCGTTTTTCGGATTATACGCTTGAATATGAGCGCGGTACGGACAACCTAATAACGGAAGGGACATTGGAGATTAGGCCAACGGATGCCGACACCGTGGCCATCAGCTCAGAACTTCTGGGTGGCAAGCCAATGGTGCAACATGTGGAAGTGACGGTGCCCGACAAGAAAAGTGACACCGACTTAGTTCAAATCAACGTGACATTGACCCCTGAGGCGAGCCTGCAATGGTATCAGTTCACCACCAATGCAAAGGGCCATCACGCCGCACTTTACTTGGATGGTGTCCAAATTCAGGATTGGTATGTCCAGTGTGGCATCGAGAACGGCTGTCTCTTCATCAAAAAGGAATGGTCGTCGAAGGAGGAACTGAAGGAATTCTGCAAGAAACTGTCCCGCCAATAGAGGTACGGATGTCATCTATGTATAGGTCACAGAATTGACTCTGTACGACAAATCTTTAATGTGGCAATTTTGAAATATATTGTGCAAATTTTTGTTATAAAATGGTACAATATCCCGCTATTTTGCGCCGTTTCATTATTTTCAATACTGAAACCCATAAAAAAACACAATGATTCGTATTTAATATTCATCTTATAAAATCTAAAAAAATGAAAAAGGTAATTTTTGGAGCTCTTATGCTCGTCTTCGTCATCAGCGCCTCGGCACAAAACTACAAAGCAAGTGTGGGAATCAACGTGGGTTCGTTCAATGGATTTTCTTACAAAGGCTTCGTCACCGACCATTTGGCACTGCAGGCTGACCTCGGTGTCAACCTCGAATGCACCTACGGCCAGGTGGACTTGTATGAAAATGGAAGATCAATCGGGAGTGCCGGTGGCCAGCAAACCTTCTATACATTCGAAGTAAATCCTAATCTGCTGTATCAAGCGGAAATATTAAGCGCCAATGCCGGTACACTCTCCTGGTTTGCGGGTGGCGGATTGAGTGCAGGCATGATGAACTCACTTAGCGTAAGGGAAAGTCACCCGATTTTCAAATGGGGTTTGAATGGCATCGGGGGCATTGAGTTCCAACTCGCGCAGGCTCCTGTCGCTTTCTCCTTCGATTTCCGTCCGGGTTACGGCATGAGCACCTACACCATCAAAAATTTTAATTCAAGGTCCACCGCAGTCGATTCCTTCTTTGATTGGAAAATGGCCGTCGGCGTCCGATACGTATTCAAATAGGCGTCCTTTTGTTTATCTTGAAAAAAATCCTTCTTTCGACCCTCCTGCTTGCGCTGTGTGTCGGCGCATTCGCCCAAACGGTCACCCTCTCATTCACGGGAAGAGATGCCACCGACCGCTGGGTGCGGCTTCACCATGTGGTCATCACCAACCAGAACCAAAACTGGTCGGAAACGGTGGCTTGGCCCGACACCGTGCTGACGATAGAAAACGGCACAGGCATATATGATGTAGAGACGTGCCGTGGCGCGTCTCTACAGTTGTTTCAAAACCATCCCAACCCGTTCAACGGCACCACCGACGTTTTGCTGTCGGCGGCGGACGCGGGTGCGGTGACGTTGGAAATCGCGGATGCGTACGGACGCGTTGTAGAGACGCAAAATTTTGCGTCTCTACCCATCGGCATCCATCAATTCCGCATCACCCTGTCGGCCACCGGCACGTATGTGATGACCGCCCGCCAAAACGGGAAAACGGCATCCATCAAAATGGTGAACAACGGGGGCGGAAACGGAAATGGGGTGGAATATATGGGGTCTGTAGGGATGCCATATTATGACATCCCTACAATGCCAACGTCCAAATCCCACACCCGCGGCGCCGTCACCCACCCGTTTGATTTCGGGGATGTGATGGAATACGCGGGATATGCGGCCATTAACGGAAGGATGGACACCGTGATTATTTCGCAACCTTTGTCGGATTCGCAGGAAATCGTCATGGCGTTTGAGGGCGTCCAGACCGACGGTCTTCCCTGTCCCGGCATCCCGACGCTGACCGACATCAACGGCAATGTCTATAATACCGTTCTGGTCGGCAGCCAATGCTGGATGAAGGAGAACCTTCGCGCCAGAAAATTCCCGGACAACACGGAGATTGCCCTGGGCACCTATACCTCCATCGACCCCTACTATTACGATGACAGTGAGTCGGACATCCCGTTGGCAGAGCGGGGGTATCTGTACAACTGGTCCGCGGCTATGCACGGGGCGGCCTCCAGCAGTGCCGCGCCGAGCGGGGTGCAGGGAGTCTGTCCCGACGGTTGGCACCTGCCGAGCGAGGCGGAGTGGGAGGCTCTGAAGGAATATGTAAGTGCCCAGCCCGAATATATCTGCGGCGGAGACACAAGCAACATTGCCAAGGCTGTGGCTTCGGAGTCATGGTGGTATAGCTATAACGGAGGATGCAATCCTGGCGACCAGAGCACTTCTCCCAACAACGCCACGGGCTTCAGCGCCGTTCCCGCAGGCACTTTAGGGGTCTATGGATACGACGATGCTGGCTACTCTGCCCACTTTTGGTCCGCTACCGAATACAGCAGTTATACCTCAGCGGCTATTTACTATGGCCTTGATCATGACACCAATGATTTTTCCTTGGCCGCCACGGTGAAGGAACGCCGCGCTTCCGTGCGCTGCCTCCGCGATTAAACAAGGTCCTTTGGGTTAAAAACGAGCTTTTGTCTCACGTTCCCTAAAAAGAAACGCAAGAAAGACCTGTGGATGCCGAATTTGCAAATGTTTATTTCATAATAAACGCGGCCGTTTCAGGAAAGCTTCCCATAAATTGCAACTTTTTTATTCTTGTATATAAAAGTAAATCAATATTTTAGATATATTTCATTAAAAATTTCATTTTTAAACTAAAAAATTAGTTTAACAACTAAAATAATTTGTATTTTTGCCGCGTTATTTTGAAGTGAATCTTGTAAAGATTATAGAATTATGAAAGAACTGACCAAAGCGGAAGAGCAAGTGATGCAAGTGATCTGGAAAATCGGACAAGGATTTGCCAACGAAATCATGGCGGCCTTTCCCGAGCCGAAACCCGCCTACAACACCGTGTTGACCACCATCAAAATATTGGAAACCAAAGGTTTTGTGAAACATGAAACCTTCTGCCGCTCCCACCGTTACCAAGCCGTTATCAGCAAGGAGGAATACTCCAAGCAATTCATGGGCAGCGTGGTGGCGCGCTATTTCAACAACTCCTACCTTGACCTGGTGTCAGCCTTCGCCAAAAAAGAGAATCTGAACCTTGAGGAACTTGAATCCCTGAAAAAACTTATTGACGAGGCCATTGATAACGAAAAAAACAAAAAAGAATGAACGCACAAGTCTTTTTCCTCGTTTACCTGTTGCCCTGCGCCGTCGCATTGATGGTGCTTTGGCTGTGCTATCGGCTGCTGCTTGCCAATAGCAAGAGTTTCCAGTTCAACCGCTTCTTCCTGCTGACGGCCATGCTGTTTGCCCTTGCGCTGCCTCTTCTCGGCACCCTGTTCGGCCACACCTCCGCCCTCGCCGGCAGAACGCAGCCGCAGTGGTTCAGCAACATCTTCCTACTGAACGAAATCACCATCACGCCCGATGGCATTTCCCCGGAAGGGCAGGCAGCCGCAAGCGACATCGCCCACCCTGACAATTCAACCTTCAACCTGTGGAAACTGCTCGGCATCATCTACCTTGCCGGCGTAATCGTAAGCCTCATAGCCTTTTCCGTCAAGATTTTGAAGATCACCATCCTCACCCTTCGTTCCCCCAGAGAAAAAAAGGACGGTTACACCGCAGTCTATACCCATTGCGACAACAACGCCTTTTCTTTCCTGCATTACGCCTATTTCCCGGACGAAAACGTATCGCCGGATATCCTCAGGCACGAGCTATACCACATCGCACACCATCATTCCACCGATATTCTTTTTACAGAATTGATGATGATCCTGCAATGGTTTAATCCTTTTATCTATCTGTATAAAAGGGATTTGCAGTTGATTCACGAATATGCCGCCGACCACGAGGTCCTTCATGGTGGCGCTGACAAAGGAAAATACATGTATCTGATTTTGCAGCAGTGCACGGCCGTCAATTTCAGCAGCATGAGCAACAATTTCAATTTATTATTCACCCAAAAAAGAATCAAGATGATGACAAGTAACGAAAAGACCAAACGTCTCTGGTGGAGACTGTTGGTCATCATACCCGTGTTAGGGGCTTTAGTAGCCGCCAGCCCCAAAGTGACGGCACAGAAACAGACCGCCGCTGAAGGTTATCCCGCATTAGGAACGGAAATCCAACTCTTTGATGACAACGGAGTTCCGCAATTCCAAGACACTGTCATTTATAGCGAAGACGGTTCGTGTCTTAAATTCGAGACCACCGATGCGATAGACCCCATTTCGCACGAGCTGCGCAAAAAAATCACCATTTCCACTTTCAACGCGGACGGCACGCTCAAAGACTATGTCGAAATGAAAGAAGAGGGGAAGAACGGTGACGCCATTTCATACAGCGTTGCGCCATTCTCCATTTCCATGGGTGAGGACAATGAAACAACAGTCAGTTCCAATGACCTCAAAATCAACATAACTTTTCCTAAGGAAGAGAAGGACAGTGTTTACAACCAGCCCGAAGTGATGCCCGAATTTCCCGGCGGGATGGAGGCCATGATGAAATATCTTTCCGAAAACATCAAATATCCGGAAGCGGCCAAGCAAAAGAATACCCAAGGCAAAGTGATGGTCACGTTTGTCGTTGAGAAGAACGGAAGCATCACCGATGTCAAAGTAGCAAAAGGTATTGGTGACGGCTGCGACGAGGAGGCGGTGAGAGTGATCAGCGCCATGCCCAAATGGAAACCCGGCATGCAAAACGGCAAAAAAGTACGGGTTAGCTTCGCAATTCCCATCAGTTTCAAGCTGCAATAAATTCCGCTTTGTCGAAGGCGGGCATTGCGCCGGGTGGAAATCACTGGGAAAGACTATCGTTTCGTCGGTTTTACCCTTCTACTTGTTTAATGCCCGCCATCGCTTCACTAAATATTTGTCACCGCGGGTGTCGGCAATCATGGAGAGGGCGCGGTTCACCTCCTCCACCGTGCCCACGCACTCGAAGGGCTTGACCTCGGCAATGCCCGTCAGCTCGTCGAAGTACTGCTGCAGCGACGGCTTGTTGAGCAGGTCCTCTCCGAAAATCTGCACCATCGTCGCATCGTCGATGAACGGCGACAGGATGATGTACGCGAACAGGCACTTGGGGCAGTTGCAGCACCAGCTGTCGGTTTTGCTGCCGGCGTTGCAGCTCTTGAACACAGGGAAATAGGCGGGATATTGGGCAAAGAACTCCGCAATCTGCAACTCCGAATAGGGCCGCAGATAGCTGAAGTAGTGGCTCGCATCGTTCATGTTGGCCGTCACGTACCTACGAAAATCCTCTTCGAACTCCAGGGATTTGGAGTACTGGTGGTTGATGTCGGTGCCGGGGATGGTGGGCTCGTTGGCGCTGCTTTCGTTGGAGAGGGCGATGTCGCGCACGCCGGTGACGTGGCTCACCAGCAGGGTGTAGAACGCCAGCATCGCCGAGAAGGGCGTGTGGCCGTTGAGGTACCCTTCGCCGTTGAGTCGGAGCAGTTCGGGGTCGATCTGCCGCTGGAGGATGACGAGGTCGTCTTGTTCGGGAAAACCGGCGATGCGGGCGCATTCGAGGGTGGCACCGCGCGGGTTGATGATGAACGGCACGATCCGGCGCGTGCGGCGGTGGTGCTCCAGCGTCACCACCGAGTCCTTGCCGCCCCCGATGGGTACGATGACCGCCTCGCTGCCTTCGATGCGGCGGTAGGTGAAGTCCGACACCGACGGGGCCGCCTCGTCGAACCGGAAGTTCAGGAAGTCGGCGGGGGTGGACTGGATGCCGTTCTGGTAGAAGAACTCACCCAATCCCTTCCAGTAGAGCTTTTTCCACCACTGCTGCTGCGTTTCCGACAGTTTGCGCGGGAGGTGGACGGCGGGCGGGCAGGCACACTTCCAGTAGCTGATCAGCTCAATGAGGCCGATGTGGAAAACGAGGCCGTCCAGCTCCTTTTCCGACGGCACGCCCGCCGCGTGGCGGCCCGGCAGCAGCGTCATCTTGGGGGAGAACCGGATTTCGTCCCCGATGCGGAAATCAAACCGCATTTCAATTTTGTCCCCTTTTATTGAAAAAAAGTATCCGTCGTAAAAAAAATCGGGATGCAAATCCCTTAATTTCAAAAATTTGTCCTGATTTTGCTGTGGCATTGGCTTTTGCGAAAAAAACGGGCAAAGATACAGTAATTATTCGTAATTTTGCCCGCTTTTTGATTATTAACCTTAAAACACAATAACTATGAGAAACACTAGACAAATTCTGGCATTTGTGGTTATGGCATTTGCCGTTCTTTTCGCCCAGGCAAAAGACGTTATCGGTAATCAAGAATTGAAGAAAGAAAGCCGTTCTGTCGCACCTTTTGAACAGATTGTCGTCTCTGCCGACTTCAATGTCATCATCGAATACGCCATCACGCCAAAAGTGGAAGTGGAAGCGGAGTCGAACCTGCATGAGTTCATCCTCACAGAAGTGAAGGGCAAGACAATGAACATCAGCGTGGAAAAGAAGACCAAGATTGTCAACAATTTCCCCATTGTCATCCGTCTCGCCCTGCCGATGTTCACCAAGGTCCAATATACCGGCGACGGTGAAATCAGTGCCGACGGCATTCCGTCCGACAAGATGGAGATGACCCTGGAAGGCAACGGCACACTCAACATCAAAAATTTGAAAACCAGTTCTTTGAAAGTAACAGCTGCCAAAGGCTTCAAGATAAACTTCTCCGACATGATTGCCGCTTCCTTGAACCTTTCGTTGAAAGACAATGTTGTCTGCAACATCAACAAACTGACGGAAGTGAAGAAGACTGAAATCACCTTCGCCAGCACCGAAGCCTGCACCTTCGCCAGCATAAGCAGCGAGACGGTCACCATCAAGGGCAATGGTTCCGGCGCCCTCACGTTCAACGGCTATGCCGGCAAAACCGTCACCGCCACATTGACGAACTCCGGCAGTGTAAAGTTCACCGGATCTGCCGACAACGTCACCGTTACCAGTTCCGGCTCTTCCGCTTTCGATGCTACCGGAATGAAGGCAGAGAAAGCCAAGGTTGAGAACAACGGCTCCGGCGACATCTCTGTCGCTCCCGCCTCCTCCCTCGACGCCAACATCACCTCCTCTGGCAGCATCATCTACCTCGGCACCCCGAAAATCAAAATCGAAAATACCGGTACCGGCCAGCTCGTAAAAAAGAACTAACAGATTTCCTTAATAATTCCTAATTTTTGCCAACACACTCTCCGAAGTATTATTTTTTATCTAATTTTGCCAAATCATTAACGATAATTTTATATTTATTAACCAATTAAAAATCAAATCATTATGAAGAAAGTATTTGGAATTTGCGCCCTCGTTCTCGCTGGCATTATGATTTTCGCCTCCTGTGGCAAGAAATGTGTCTGCGTCCGTTATGAAGACGGCAAGAAAATTTATGCCCGTGAGAGTGGCGATGTCCGTTTCTTTGACAAAGATGCCTGCACTTCCCAGTCTGTGGATAAATACCACGGCTATTCTGCAGTCGTTGACGGAAAAGAAGTTGACATTGAAGTCAAGTGCAAATAATTTTTGCATTCAACAAAGAAAAAGGGATGGCTTCGGTCATCCCTTTTTTTTATAATATGAACGAGAAAAAATCGTACTTTTGCAGCCGTAAAATAAATTCCACCGAACTATGAATTTTATTGAAGAAATCATTGAGAAAGACTTGGCCAACGGTAAAAACGGATCGAAAGTTCACACCCGTTTTCCCCCGGAACCGAACGGTTACCTGCACATCGGCCACGCCAAGTCCATCTGCCTCAACTTCGGAATCGCCAAGAAATACAATGGTCTCTGCAATCTCCGCTTCGATGACACCAACCCCGTGAAAGAAGACGTAGAATATGTGGATTCCATCAAGGAAGATATTACGTGGCTCGGCTTCCAGTGGGCCGAAGAGCACTACGCCTCCGACTATTTCGACCAACTTTATGAATGGGCGGAGAAGCTGATTATGGACGGTCTCGCCTACGTGGACGACCAGAGCCAGGAGGAGATCAGTGCGGGCCGCGGCGTGCCTACCAAGCCCGGCACCGAAAGCCCGTACCGCAACCGCAGCGTGGAGGAGAACCTCGACCTCTTCCGCCGCATGAAAGCCGGCGAGTTCCCCGACGGAAGCAAGGTGCTGCGCGCCAAAACCGGCATGACCTCCCCCAACATGCACATGCGCGACCCCATCATGTACCGAATCCTCCACAGCCACCACCACCGCACCGGCGACAAGTGGTGCATCTATCCGATGTACGACTACGCCCACGGTCAGAGTGACTCCATCGAGGGCATTACCCATTCCATCTGCACGCTGGAGTTCGAGATTCACCGCCCGCTGTACGACTGGTTCTGCGAGGCACTGAAAATCCACCACCCGCAGCAGATCGAGTTCGCCCGCCTCAACATCAACTATACGGTAATGAGCAAGCGCAAACTGATGCAGCTGGTGCGTGAAGGCCACGTCATGGGCTGGGACGATCCGCGCATGCCCACCATCTGCGGCCTGCGCCGCCGCGGCTACACCCCCGCCGCCGTCCGCAACTTCGCCGAAACCGTCGGCATCGCCAAGCGCGACAACATCATCGACGTCTCCCTTCTTGAGTTCTGCGCCCGCGAAGACCTCAACAAGGTGGCGACCCGCACCATGGCCGTCATCGACCCCGTGAAGCTCATCATCGACAACTTCCCGGACGACAAGGTGGAGATGCTCAACGCCGTCAACAACCCTGAAAATCCCGAGGCCGGCACCCGAGAAGTGCCCTTCACCAAGGAACTCTGGATTGAGCGCGCCGACTTTCGCGAGGTGGCCGACAAGAAGTTCTACCGCCTCACCATCGGCGGCGAGGTGCGCCTCAAATACGGCTACATCGTCAAGTGCAGCCACGTGGACAAGGACGCCGACGGCAACATCACCGCCATCCACGTCACCTACGACCCCGAGACCAAGAGCGGCATGCCGCTGAGCAACCGCAAGGTGAAAGCCACCATCCATTGGGTCTCTGTCGCCCACGCCAAGAAAGCCGAAATCCGCCTCTTCGAACGCCTCTTCACCCAACCCGATCCTGACGACTGCGAAGAAGGCAAGACCTTCCTCGACAGCCTCAACCCCAACTCCCTCACCGTTCAGGACGGCTGGATCGAGGAGAACCTCACGCTCGCCAACCCCGAACGCCACTACCAGTTTGAACGCATCGGCTACTTCTGCATCGACAAGGATTCCACCGACGACCGCATCATCTTCAACAAGACGGTGAGCCTGAAACAGTAATGAAAAACACCGTTGTAGAGACGCAAAATTTTGCGTCTCTACAACAATACAACCGACATTATATGAAACGATTTATCATCACCCTGCTATGCCTCTGTTTTTGCAGCATGCTCGCCGCCCAAACGGATGCCACGCCCGCTGAAAAATCGGGCAAGGCCAAAACCGAGAAACAGGACAAAGCAACCAATGAAAAGCTGGAGCCGATTACCCTTACACAGGAGGAGTTTGCGAAGAAAATCTTCGACTATAACGACACTGTCATGGTCTACAAGGGCAAAAAGCCCGCCATCGTGGATTTCTATGCCGACTGGTGCGGCCCGTGCAAGCGGCTTTCCCCCATCTTGGACGAACTGCTGAACGAGTACGAAGGCGCCTTTATCGTCTATAAGGTGAATGTGGACCACAACAAGGACCTTGCCCGCGCTTTGCAGGTACGGAACATCCCTACAATTCTCTACCTCGCGCCAAAGCAAAAAGCCAAACGCAGCGTCGGCCTCCTCACGAAGGACCAGCTAAAGGAAATCATTGACAAATATCTTGTTATTGACAACAAAAAACAATAATGTAGAGACGTGGTGCACCGCGTCTCTTAAATAACGAACCTATATGTTTGAAAGTTTAAGCGACAGATTAGAACGGGCATTTAAGGTCCTGAAGGGACAAGGCCATATTACCGACATCAACGTGGCCGAAACGATGAAAGAGGTCCGCAAGGCCCTCTTGGATGCGGATGTAAGTTATAAAATCGCCAAGGAATTCACCGATTCAGTGAAGGCGAAAGCGTTGGGTATGAATGTGCTGAAAGCCGTATCGCCCAGCCAGATGATGGTCAAGATCACGTATGACGAGCTGATTGCCTTGATGGGTTCCAGTTCAACCGACGTGAATTTGAAGGCCAGTCCGGCCGTTTTCCTGATGGCAGGTCTGCAGGGTTCGGGTAAGACGACCCACGCCGCAAAACTGGCCAATATGTTGCGCAACAAGCGCAACCGCCGCCCGCTCCTCGTGGCCGGCGACGTCTATCGTCCCGCCGCTATCGACCAGCTGAAGGTGCTGGGCGAGCAGATCAACGTGCCCGTCTATACCGAGGAGGGTTCGAAAGACCCCGTGCGCATCGCCAAGAACGGTGTGGCCTACGCCAAGGAGCACGGCTACGACCTCGTCATCGTGGATACCGCCGGCCGTTTGGCAGTGGATGAGGAGATGATGGAGGAGATCGGCAACATCAAGGAGGCCGTGCAGCCGCACGAAATCCTGTTCGTGGTGGACGCCATGACCGGTCAGGATGCTGTCAACACGGCCAAAGCCTTCAACGACAAGCTTGACTTCGACGGCGTCATCCTCACCAAGATGGACGGTGACACCCGTGGCGGTGCCGCCCTCACCATCAAGGCCGTGGTCAACAAGCCCATCAAGTTCATCGGTACCGGCGAAAAGATGGAGGCCATCGATGTCTTCCACCCCGACCGTATGGCGGAAAGAATCTTGGGTATGGGCGACATCCGCAGCTTCGTGGAAACGGCGCAGGCGCAGTTCGACGCCGAAGAGGCCGCCAAACTCCAGAAGAAATTAGCCAAAAACGAGTTCGACTTCAACGACTTCCTGAACCAGATCCAGCAAATCAAGAAGATGGGCAACGTGAAAGAGTTGATGGGCATGATTCCCGGCATGGGCAAAGCCGTCCGCGACCTCGACATCGACGACAGTGCCTTCAAGGGTGTGGAAGCCATCATCCTCTCCATGACCCCGGAGGAACGCGCCAACCCCGACATCATCAACGGAAGCCGCAAGAAACGCATCGCCCTCGGCAGCGGCAACGACATTCAGGAGGTGAACCGCCTCATCAAACAGTTCTTCGACACCCGCAAGATGATGAAGATGGTGAACAGCGGCAAGGCCAAGAACCTGATGCAGGCCCTCAGCACCCGCGGAAGAAGGTAGGGGATAGGGTTTAGTGAATAGGGTATAGTAGAGGTGGTGTGTACACCGCCTCTTTTTTCAAATAAAAAATCCCGCGAGGAATCGCGGGATTTTTGGTGCTTTGTAGAGACGCCATATTATGACGTCTCTACAATAATAATATTACTCCTTCACAACCTTGATGGTGGTGGTGCCGGTAATGTCAGCAATCTGTATCATATAGACACCTGTGGCGAGGCCGCTGAGGTCGAGTTCAGTGCGCTCGGCGGCGACTTTGGAGGTCACCATCAGTTTGCCGAATAGGTCGTACACGGTGAGGTCGGCACCGATGGCGTTGCTTTCAATGGTCACGTTGCCGGTGGTCGGGTTGGGATAGAGTGCGGTGACGGACGATGTCTCCGGCACGGAAACGGCACTTCTGGTTCCTACGGCAACCTCATCCACATAAATACCTTCGGCGTCGTTCGATTTGCCTTTGAAGGCGATCTGGTAGGCAGAGGAGGGATTGGGAAGGCCGATTGTTTCCGTCTCGAATCCGTCAGTGGGGAAGGTGTAGGTGGCCAACTGTTGCCACTCCTCTGTGGCGGCAGTGCGATACCAGACAGAAAGCTCGTCCACATCCACCTGCCCTTGTGGTTGCTTGTGCTTGAAGACGAGGACAGGATCTGTAACAGCGGTGATGTCCATGGTAGCGGAGACCAGGCGCGCCTCGTCGCCCATCCAGATGAAAAAGGCGGTGTTGTTGAGCACAAGGTAGCCCGGATCAATCACCCAGCCATCGCTGCCCGAGATGATTTCGGAGGTCCAGCAGACAAAATTTTCGGAGCGTTCGAAGTCATCGAAATAGGGAGTGTCGTCTGTGACGGTGATGATATCACAGTCCGTAATGAATTCAATCGGTGAGGACCAGTCCGAACTGTTGTTTTCCCCGCAGTTGGCTTTTACCCGTACGGTGTAGTTGGTTCTCGGTATAAGGTCGGTGAGTGTG
Source organism: Bacteroidales bacterium (assembly GCA_016285085.1). Classification (GTDB taxonomy): domain Bacteria; phylum Bacteroidota; class Bacteroidia; order Bacteroidales; family WCHB1-69; genus UBA1756. The sequence continues at coordinate 16,947 of JAEEQA010000019.1, read as the reverse complement.
AATGGATTGGTGTTCATTGGAGTTTCCACGCCGTTCAAATCCACGGTCCAGCTGGTTTCTCCATTGTTCGCCGTCCAACTGAGTAGAGCAGTGGTGGGGGTGAGATTCGAAACCTGCACACTGGTGGGACGGGCACAAGCGCCACTTGAAACAATTTCAACATTCGCAACCATATCCATCAAACCACCCAGACCGCGTCCCAAGAAGGAAATCTGATAGGTGGAAGAAAGGTTCTCCAAAGTGTATGACTGTTCTTCATAATCTTGCATACCATACGTATTGAAGGTTCCCAAGGTATGCCAAGTGTCGGTTTCCGACGAGCGCCAGCTTACCACCAATTCATCGGCCGAATAAAAAGAATAGAGGAAGTACGCAAAAGACAATCTTGCAGAACTAATTCCTGACATGTCGAGTATAGGGGAAACAATACGTGCTTCAGAGTTGTCCCCATCCCCGGGTGAAAAAACAAAACCACTTGCTTCGCTTCCGTTTACAATCCTCCAAGAAGCACCGCCAACGGTGTCGGCGGGTGTCCAGCATGCAGCTGTCTCTCCTTCAAAATTCTCGGCATAGGGCTGTTCATCGGTGATGACAATCGGATCACACTGCCCGAAAGAAGTTTGGATTCCCAGGCAGAATAGTGTCATGAACACAATCTGTAAAAAGGCATATTTTTTTTCCATAAAAATTGATTTGTTGATGATTACGGCGGCAAAGATATAAAAAAATCCCGCATGTTACTGCGGGATTTTGGGTGATTTGTAGAGACGTTTCATGAAACGTCTCTACATTAATTTACAACATTATTCCTTCACAACCTTGACGGTGGTGATGGCATTGCTGTTGGCGATGCGCACCATATAGACACCGGGGGCGAAGCTGCTGAAGTTGAGTTCAGTGCGCTCGGCGGCGACTTTGGAGGTCATCATCAGTTTGCCGAACATGTCGAACACGGTGATGTCGGCGTTGATGGCGTTGCTTTCAACGGTCACGTTGCCGGTGGTCGGGTTCGGGTAGATGTTGGCTTGGATAGCGTAGCTGTTGATACCGTCAATGATGTAGTCGAATTCAACGGCTTCGGACCAGTCGGAGAGGTTTTCTTCGTCGCAGATGGCCTGGACGGTAACGGTGGCGTGGTCGCCGTCGTTCAAACCTTCGATGGTGTAGGTAGCGGCACTGACAGTGGTGTCAATGGTGGTTTCGCCAGCAACGATGTGCACGTTGTAGTTGGCGGCATCGCCGGTCCAAGTCACAACACCGTTTTCATAGGTCACATTGGTCGGAGTGGCGCAAGGTGTAACCACAGTGCTGTCTTCCGTGAAGATGTGTACATCGTCAAGATACACGCTATAACCACCATTACCGACACCCTTGAATGCAATCTGGTAAGTGGCGCTCGGGTTCGGCAAAGTGAAGGTTTCAGTGGCGTATTCCTCATAGAAAGTGGTGTAAGATTCCATCAGTGTCCATTCATCGGTGGCAGCAGCTTTGTAATAGAGGTACAGTTGTGATTCCGGATCGCCAGTCCATTGGGGTTGCCTATGCTGGAAGGTGAGTTGGACGTTCGAAGCTTGTGTGAGATCGAAGACAGGAGAAATCAGGTAGCTTTCACCACCGTTATAGTTGAAATATGCAGCGTTTGAACCGACAGCAGCAGTACTGTTGTGAGTCCAATCCGTTGTTCCGGAAATGATTTCGGTAGTCCAGCAGCCAAAGTCATTGTTGTCTTCAAAACCCTCTTCATAGGGATTGTCGTATGTCACAACGATTGTGCCCTCACACTGGGTTCTGAACGATTCTTCGTTGCTCCAAGCGGATTCGTCTTCATCGGTGCAGTTGGCTTTCACCTTCACGGTGTAGTGGCTGGAAGCGTTAAGATTGTCGATGGTGAACGGATGCTCCGTCACGGTGGTGTCTGTCCCGTTCAGACTGATTGTCCAAGACTGCGGGGCGGTCTCGTTATTGTCAGTCCAGTCAATGGTGGCGGTAGTGCCAGTGATGTTCGTAACTTCAATACCGTCAGGACGGATGCAGGAAGGAATGAGTTCCACTGTGACATCGTCCAAATAGAGGTATCCAGAGGTGGAAGTACCCAGCGGAGAAGCCTTGAAAGCGACACGGCTGCCATTGCCCGTATAGTTGTTGAAACTGACGGTGTGCTCAGTATAGCTGCTGGTAAGATCAATCGTGTCAACAGGTTCAAAGGTAGAGCCGTCCATCACACCCACCACAAACAATGTATTGTAGCTGCTGTATTTTGCATAGAAAGTAACCTGCAGTGTGTTCATCTCATTGGTGAAAGTCGGAGTGGATACCAGATTCATTTCGGTAGCACCATAGAAACCCATGTATAATGAATTATTTCCGTTGTGAGCACTGTATGAAGAATTATACACATACGGGTAGGTAGAATATCCTGCATAAGCGATATCTAAGGTCCAGCAATCCGGGAAGCTGGAGCTGTTGTAATCTTCGAAACCATCTACGAAGGGATTGTTCTCTTCAATGGTGACATCACCACAGGCGGTACGGAAAGTAGATGTGCTGCTCCAGTCGGATTCTTCCTCAGCGTCGCAGAGGGCTTTTACTTTTACCGTATAAAGGGTAGATGCGGTGAGGTTGTCGAACGTGAACGGGTTTTCAGTGACGGTGGTGTCCACACCATTCAGATTGATAGTCCATCCGTATGCAGGAGCTGTCAGATTCTGGTCAGTCCAAGCGATGGTGGCGGAGGTGGTGGTAATTGTGCCGTTAACAGCTTCCACATCAATCGGTTTCACGCAACCGGGCATATCCACAATGGCGATATCGTCAATAGCGCAGGAATACCAAGTAGTAGCCTGTTCCCATTTGAAGGCGATGCGGGCGCCGGCAGGAACATTGGTGACGATCACTTCGTGGGTGACATAACGGTCTGAACCACTATAGTAGTTGTTCGGAATAGTATCCAGTTTAACGTAGCTTGCAGCCGTAAGATCGGTGACATAGCCGACGGTAAGGTGACCGGCGGTTGCACTTTCCATAGATGTTGCAAAGGTGAGCATCTTGCCGGACAGGTTGTCAAAGGCAGGCATAACCGCGAAATTGGGGCTTCCACCATAGTTGGAGGTACCTGCGGTCATCACGAGGCTGTTGTCGGAGTCTGTGGGAGCATAAGAGCCATTGTAAACGTGCGGGCGATAGTTGCCGCTCGTGCCGATGTAGTTCCAGCAATCGGGCATCACGCCGTTGGAAGCATTAATATTATCAGAGGCGGTGTAGCCGCTGAAGTCTTCAGTGTAACCCTCGGCGGTCTGCGGAGCACAGGGGGTGACGAAGCGGGCGGTGTTGCTGTTGTGGGAGGTGTCATCAGCGGCGCAGAAGGCGCGGAGGATGGCGGTGTAGGGGGTCTGCTCGGTGAGCGTGTCGATGGTGAGCGGTTTCTGATCCACCACAAGTTCCTGTCCGTTCAGAACCAGAATCCACTGGGTCTCTTCGCCATTGACAGTCCAGTCAAGGGTAACGCTGGTGGCCGTGAGGTTGGAGTAGGTGAGGTTGGTGGGAGCGGGGCAGGTGGGCAGGGTGGTGAAGTTGACGGCATCACTCCAATCACTTTCACAGTTGGCTTTCACCTTCGCCGTATAGGCAGTCTCAGGAGTGAGCTCTTCAATTGTGATAGTAGTGTCGTAGGAAATGGCTTCAATGGCGGTACCGTTGTTTTCATAGGATACTGTCCATGAGGCGGGACGTTCTTCGTTATTGTCCACCCAAGTGAGGGTGACGGAATTGGCGGTTACGGTGTCCACAGTCAGGGCGGTAGGTCTCATACAGGCGGGATCGAATGCAACCTTCACTTCGTCCACATACCAGGCGTGGGCATTGCTTCCTTCGTACTTGAAGGCGAGACGAATTGTCTGACCCATATACTCCGAAAGGTTAATGGAGACTTCTTCCCAACTCTGCTCCACTGTTTCAGGCGACCAAAGTTCGGTTTCGGTTTCCCCGTCAAGGAGAATCACGGAATTTTTGTCATAATCGCTAGTGTACCTATTATATGACCAGAAAGTTAAGCGGACATTGGTGCTACCGTTTTCAATTTGAAGGTCAGGCAACACCAAATAGATATCGCCATAGAAGCCGCTGTAAGCAGCAGCAGAACCTTCGTGTACGTAAGAAGAAGATGTTGTGCGACTCCAAGCGTTGGTGCCGGCTGGGATGCTGTTCCAGCAGAGAGGTGCAAAGGTGGTACCTTCAAAGCCTTCGGTGAAATCATGTTCTTCATCCACGACGATAGCATCGCATAAGGTGGCAAAATGCACTTCCGCACTCCAAGCGGATTCGTCATCGGTGTCGCAATTGGCCTTCACTTTCAGGGTGTAGGCGGTGGAGGGGGTAAGGTTGGGCAGTGTGAACGGGTTTACATCGGCAACCACTTCCTCGTCGTTCACAAGGATAGTCCAGCCGTTGGCGGGATCGTTCTCATTGTTGTCGGTCCAATACACAATGGCGGTGGTGGTGGTGATGGTGCTGTCGGGCACGGAAACGGCGGTGGGAGCGAAGCATGTGGGAGGAGTGGTGAAAGTGGCGTAGTCAGTGCTCAAATCGGAGGTGTCTTCAGTTGTGCAGACGGCTTTCACTCTCACTGTGTACTGGGTTTCGGGGGTAAGATCAAGCGTAAAGGGATTCTCATCGGCATCCACTTCCTGGTCATTCACAAGGAGAATGTAACCAAGGGGATTTTCGGTATTGTCGGTCCAACTGATTTTGGCACTATGGGCGGTGAGGGTGCCATCGACGAGAGCCACATCACTGGGCTTCATGCAGGTGGGATCAAATGCCACTGTTATATCATCCAAGTACCAACCGTGAGCATTGCTGCCTTCGTACTTGAAGGCAAGGCGGATGGTCTGGCCCTTGTATTCAGAAAGGTTGATGGCAGCTTCTGTCCAGCTGTTGCTCACCGACTCCGGCGACCAAAGCTCAATTTCGGTTTCTCCGTCAAGAAGAACCACAGAATTTTTGTCATAGTCACTCGGATAGGAATTGTTCGACCAGAATTTAAGCCATACGTCGGTAGTGCCGTTGGCAATTTGAAGTTCAGGCATCACTAAATAAATGTCGCCATAATAACCGCTATAAGCGCTTCCTGAACCTTGATGTGTGGTATATGTATAACGGCTCCAATTATAGGATCCCGCGGCAATGCGATCCCAGCAGTCGGGTGCGAAAGTAGTACCTTCAAAACCTTCAAAGAAATCGTGGTCGGCATCCACCACAATAGCAGCGCAAGCCGTGGTGAAGTCGATGGCGTTGCACCATTCGCTTTCGCCATCTGCGCCGCAATTGGCTTTCACGCGGACATAGTAATGAGTTTGAGCGGTAAGACCTTCAATGGCTTTGGAAGCGGTTCCTGTTACGTTTTCGGAAGTAGCATCAGTGAAGTCAGAAGAAGTGGCATATTCCAGAATCCAAGCAGAGGCATCGCCAGCCTCCCATGTCAGAGTGGCAGAGTTGGTGGTAACATTGGAGTATGCAAGCCCTGTGGGTTTGGGGCAAGCGGCAGGAGCAGAGAAACTGAAATCGTCAATGTACATTTTAAATTGGTTGTTTGCAGTGTATTTAACTGCCACATACTTTGTTCCTGCAGGGAAAGAATTTTCATACATTTCCCAAGTAGAGGGAGCCGTAAGCTCATTGTCCCACGTAAAGCTGGTTACATCGTTATCTGTGGTAGAGTAGCCTACTTGGAATGTTTCAGTCCAGGAACTACCATTTTTGTAGTAGAAGCCAACGGTAAGACCATTTTCAGTACCCGTCAACTCGGGAGAGATGAGATACTGGGGAGGATTGGTGTTGTAATAGAATTGGAATCCGTAGTCTCCAGTCATTTTGGCAGAAGAGTTGATTCCTGTGCTTGAAGCGCAGTCAACCTTCGTCCACCCATCGGCGGCGAGGTCGTTGTTTTCGAAACCGTAAGTGTACGGTATCGACTGCTGAGCTTGCATTGCCAACGGCAGCAATGCCACCATCAGCAACAAAAGAAATAATCGTACTTTTTTCATAATAAATTGGTTTTGGTGAATAATAAGGTTATTTTTCCATAATTGGTTTTCAATAGGTTGCAGGCCAAAAAGCCCAAAGCGGGTCTTTGGGAATTAGCGAACAAAGATACAATATTTTTATTGAGATTGGAGTGCACGAGAGAAATATTTTTTCAGGGTTTTGGGGAATCATGATTTTTTTTGTAGAGACGCAAAATTTTGCGTCTCTACACGGGTAAATACGGCATTGTATTTGTGAACCCGTAGAGACGTGTCCTGGCGCGTTTCTACATTTTACCGCCAAAACCGCGACGTGATGTCCACCGGCTTCCCGCCCGTGTTGCGGTACAGCCGCTGGTTGGTGCCACGCGATTTCAGCCCGCCCTTTTCGGGTACATACGGCCCCGTCTTCACATAGTCGAACGCGGTGAACGTGTCCGGCAGCTGCGGTTTCCCGGAATACCATGCCACCTTCAGCGCGGCCTTCGTCCGGACGTACGCCGCCAACCGCGCCACCTCCTGCGGCGTTGCATCCCCGCCCATAAAACAGAAACAGGTGATTTGATTCCCATACTTGGCCAAAAGCCCGTCAATCTCGGCCTCGTCCAACGGAAAACCAATGTCGCCATGCAGGTGCGGACTGTGGCACCCAGCACAATGGTTGGGACAGTTGGTGATGTTCACCGCCAACGTCACCTCATCGGGAATTTCCTGAAAGACAATGTCGAAATTGTAGTATTTCATATCAGGGGCAGGTTACAGGGGTCCGTAGAGACGCGCCATGGCACGTCTCTACATATTTCCGTAATAACGTCTGCTGGCTTCCTCTTGCCGTGCCTGCGAGAAACTGCTGACCCGTTTCATGTAACCGATGACGCGGGTGAGGTAGTCCACGTTCTTGCTATGGCATTCCGGACATTCGTGCAGGTAGCGTTTATCAATGTGACCGCAGTCGTTGCAGACGGTGTTGGGAATGTTGAAGGTGAAGTAGTTGCAACCTTCCTGCGCGGCCACGCGGAGCAGCTGGCGGTACTGGGCCTGCGACAGATGCTCCTCCAGGTTGGCGTGCAGTGCGGAACCGCCGGTGAGGTGCGAAATGTAGCGTTTGCCGTGCAGACGGAACTTGTCGATGAGGTTGAGGGAGTCGTCCTCCACGCGGTAGAAGTAGCTGTTGTAGCAGTCGCGGGGCACCTTGTAGCCGTCCTCGCGGTCCCACTTGGCGTGCTTCACACCGACGTTCTCGGCCGGAATCATCTCGCAGTTGAACATCAGCTCCTTCGTGCGGAACTGGTGGTTGTATTTCTCCACCAGACCGAGGATTCCCTCGACGAAATGCTGGTAGCGCTCGTTGTCGTTGATGGGGATTTCCATGTACTCGGCGGCCTCCACCAGACCATTGACACCGATGGTGAGGTACTGGCGGTTGATGGCGATGTAGCCGGCATCGAACAGTGGCAACATTCCCTTCTCCTGCAAGTACTTAAGGTTCTCGTTGTAGGCGGTCTGCACCTTGTGCATCAGCTCGATTACCTCACCCACGAACTGGAGGTGCGGGATGTTGTTTTTGCACTCGTATTGGATGCAGCGGTTGAGGTTGATGGTGAGCACGCTCTTGGAGCCGGTGGACACGCCGCCCGCACCGAGGGTGTAGCTGAAACCATTGTCCTGGATCTCGTTACGCAGGCGGCAGCAGCTGCTCAGGGAGTCGGCGTTGTCGCTCACGTAGGTGAAGAAGGAGTGGCCCGCGGCGTACATCTCGGCGGTGAAGTCGGCGTACTCGGTATCCATGATGTCGCCGTCTTTCGACAGCAGCGCCATCGTTTCCACGGGGAAGGTGAGCACGGAACGGGTGCGCTCGGCGTTGAACCAGCGCATGAACCGCTTTTGCAGCCAACTCAAAGATTCCCAGATGGGTTTGGTGCCGTCGGGGAAAACGAACTCGCCGAACAGGCTCTGGAAATAGTATTTGTCGTAGTAGGCCACGTTCCAGAACACCGACTGGAAGTTGCGGGCGCCGGTCGGCTGGTTGATGGAATAGACCACCTGCTCGAAGCAGTCGGTGATCACCTTGTCGATGGAGCGCTGCTTGATCGACAGATCGACAATCTTTTCCGATTCTTTATAGTAGTTGTCGCCGTACTCCTTGCGGACGAAGTAGTCCATGTACATCAGGAACTCTGGGGTGGCGCAGGCGCCGCTGAGCATGCTGGAGACCATGAACACCATGTTGACGAAGCCGCCGCAGTACGACTTGAGGTTGGTGGGCGCGGAGGCGTTGCCGCCGATGCTCTTGGTGCCGCCCAACAGCCACGGGTACATGGTGATGCTGGCGCAGTAGTTGGCGATGCTGGTCTCATCATTCTTGTAAATGAAATGATGGTTCAGCAGGTACATGTACTTGTCGGCCAGCTCCTTGCCGTACATATCCTTGATTTTGTCGCACAACAGACGGCGGTTGAGGCGGATGAAGTTCGACTTGGGCAGTTCGCCGATGAGGGTGGCGATGTTCTTGCGCTCCACGTTGGCGTTGGCGTCGTACTTGCTGCCGGTGGCGGCGTTGGAGGCGTTGCAGTAGTTGATGAGGAAGTCCAGCTTCTCCTTCACCTCGCGGTCTTCGTAGTGACGCTGGCGATAGAGGATGTACGCTTTGGCCACCTCGTAGTAGCGCTCGGCCATGAGCGAAAACTCCACTTGGTTCTGGATCTCTTCCACAGAAATGCCGTCGTAGATCTTGAGACGGCTCATCACATCAATCAGCACCTCCTGGGTGGCGAAACTGTCAATGGAAAGGAAAGCCTTGGAAATGGCGTTTTTGATTTTTTCTACGGAAAAAGGCTCTCGTTTTCCGTTGCGTTTAATGATGTACAAGTCCTCCATACTAATCTGGATATCAACAGGTTAAGGTTAAACAATTTCGCTTTGGGGCAAAGAAAAGGCGATGTTTTTGCATCGTTTACTTTTAGTCCCGAAAGCACGAACAACGTGTTTGGGCAGGTCTTCTGGCTCGTTCCCATTTTCATCGTCTTCCCGACCCGAAAGTCAGTGACTTTTCATTGAAAATGCATTTTCGGAACTTACAGCTACGGGTATAGCCATTGATTCTCACAATGTTCCCTGTTAGTCTTTTCAGAACCCGAACGCTTGCAAAAATAAGGCTTGTTTTTGGATTAAAAATAGAAGTGAAAAAAACTTATTAACGACTTTTCAACACGCCCCGTTTTTCGCTGGTTTTCAGATAATTAATATAAAATGCGGTATTCGCCCGGAATGCAACACCGGATACGAACAAGGGGTAAGGATAATTGGGGTTTTACTTCAAAAATTCCACAATTTTCCCCTCGCTCACGCCCCGGTAGTCGAAAGCGTCCACCACCTTGCCGTCGGAGACAAAGATGAAGGTCGGGAAGCTGCCATATACGAGGTCGATGGCAAGGTAGGGGGAAATCTGGTGAAATTCGTATTTCCACGTTTTCGTTTCCTTCATGAAATGGGCGATGGATTCGTCGCCACCCCATACAAGCATCTTTAACCTGTTGTTGTCAAGCTTGTTTCGCTCAAAAATATTGTTCACGAGGTCGCAGCTCTGGCGGCAGTACTTGCACCCCGAGGAGATGACCGCCACCACATAGTTCCCGCGGTCCATGTCGAGACGGGCGGTGTCGCTCCGGAAAACCACGGTGTCCTGGTCGGCACGATACTCCGCATCCGACAGTTTCAGGTAAAACGACGAGTCGGCATACGCCTTGTCAAAGAGGTTCGTGGCCACCCGGTCGTTGTCGGAATAGACCCAGCTGTAAACGGCGTTGGGAGGGAACAGGATGAACAGCACCACGACAGCAATGCCCCCCGAAATTCCCAACAACCACAGTTTGAACTTCTTGCTGTAATCTTTTTCCCAAATATGCACGCGCCTTCCTGTCTCTTCATCTTTATGAAAAGAAAAGAAAAGCCGGCTTTCGGGCTGCTTGTATGCAAAAACCAAAAGTGCCAGAATGGCGATGTTTTTATAAATCGAGTGTAACGGTTCAATCGGGATCAGGTCACCGAAACAGTGGCAGTTGGCATCGTTGCGGAACAGCACCACATAGACGAGGAACAGCGTGAAGCCCGCCGTCATCAGTGTGGCTACCCACCACGCCCAGCGGTACTGCGTCTTCGCCACGAGGAAGCAGCCGGTGACGAACTCCAGCGCGATAAGGCACCGCGCCGCCACCTCCGCCAGCGTGAAACTCAGGATGTGAAAGCTATAGACGTAGGCCTCAAAGGTGTCAATGGTGATCAGTTTCAGCACCGCCGAAAGGATGAACATCGCGCCCAACAAAATGCGGATTATGCTGCGGGAAATATCAAGAGCTTTCATAAAGGAGGTCTAGATTTTTGGTATGGCGTTGATTAACAATCTTGTATATTCGGTCTGCGGGTTTCGGTAGATGCTGTCGGCCTCGCCGTACTCCACAATCTCGCCCCGTTGCATCACGGCCATGCGGTCGCTCATGTACTTCACCACCGACAGGTCGTGCGAGATGAAGATGTAGGTGAGATGGTACTCCTCCTTCAGTTCGTTGAGGAGGTTGAGCACCTGCGCCTGCACCGACACGTCGAGGGCCGACACCGACTCGTCGCAGATGATGAACTTCGGGTTGACGGCCAAGGCGCGGGCGATGGAGATGCGCTGCCGCTGTCCGCCCGAGAACTCGTGCGGGTAACGGTAGAAATGGCTCTCGTTCAGCCCCACCCGTTCCAAAATCTCGATGGCGTGTTTCCGGCGTTCCTTTTCATTGGCGTAAATGCGGTGGAACTGCATCGGCTCCATCAGCGTATCGCCGACGGTAAGCCGCTGGTTGAGCGATGAATAGGGGTCTTGCAGGATAATCTGAAGGTCTTTTCGAAGCGGACGGAGTTCCCGTTGCGAAAGGTGCGTAATGTCCTGACCCTTGTAGATGATTTTTCCCTCGTCGGGTTCGATGAGGCGGAGGAGGGTGCGGCCGAGCGTGGTCTTTCCGCAGCCCGACTCGCCGACCAGTCCCAGGGTTTCGCCTTCGTAAATGTCGAGGTTGATGTCCTTGAGCCCGTAGATGTACTCGCGGCGGGAGAAAAGATGCTCCTTGCGGAGGGCGTATCGCTTGCTGAGGTGCTCGATGCGGATGAGCGGTTCCTGTGCATAGAGTTGCTGGTGGCGTGCGGCGCGCTCTTCGTCCGTGATTTCCTGATAATTACGCAGCGGATTCTCTTCACCGCGTTCGTGCGCCTCAATAAAGCTGCTGACGGTCGGCAGCACTTTCAACCGCTTGTCCAGACTGGGGCGGCAGGCCAAAAGTCCTTGCGTGTAAGGGTGTTGTGGGTTGCTGAAAATCTCCTTCACCTCGCCCTGCTCCACGATGGAGCCTTTGTACAGCACGATGATGCGGTCGGAAATCTGCGCCACCACGCCGAGGTCGTGGGTGATGAACAGGACGCTCATCTGGTGCTTTTCCTGCAACCGCCGGATGAGTTCGAGGATGCCTTTCTGCACCGTAACGTCGAGGGCTGTCGTGGGTTCGTCGGCAATCAGCAGGTCGGGGTTGCAGCTCATGGCCATGGCGATCATCACGCGCTGTTTCTGGCCGCCCGACAGTTCGTGCGGGTAGGCGCTGAAAATCTTCTCGGGTCGTGGCAGCATCACCTCGTTGAACAGTTCGATGACGCGGGCATAGGCGGCCTCCTTGGTGAGGTCGGTGTGGAGTTTCAGTGCCTCCATGATCTGGTCGCCGCAGCGGATGACGGGGTTGAGGGAGGTCATCGGCTCCTGGAAAATCATGGCGATCCGGGCGCCCCGTACCTTCTGCAACTCCTTTTCCGACAATTTGTTGATGTTGACGTCGCGGTCGTCTGGAAGATGGAAGAGGATGGCACCTCCGGTGATGCGTGACACCTTCGGGCTGATGAGCCGCATGACGGACAGGGCGGTCACCGACTTGCCGGAGCCCGACTCGCCCACCACACCGATGGTGCGGCCTTTCGGCAGATCAAAGGTGACATGGTGCAGAATCTGCTTCCATGCTTCGTCGCCTTTCAACTCCAAAGAAAAATCGTTGATTCGTAAGAGATCCATTGTGAAAAATAAGGCTGCAAAGGTACGAATTTAATTGGTAGCTTTATGCGTGTCCTCAAAGAATATGGCAGAGAGTGTAGAACTAAATGAGCCTTACACTGATCAGCTCGTTAGCGAGGCGAACAATCCCTTCTTGAATGCGCTTCACAGTTCTTGCTGACGGACGACTCTTTCCTGTTGTGTAATGGCTTAGCTGTTTTTTGTTGATGCCTGTTGCAGACGACAACCATGTGAGTGTAAAAGGTGAATATTTGAGGAAAGAGGCAGTATCATATACATATTCAAATTCCAGATGGGCAAAATCAAAAACCTCTCCCTGCTCTGAATATAGGATTTCCATTTCTTGCTTGCATTCAAGAAAATCTTCAGTAGCCTCCTTGATACTTTTTCCCTGTCCCAAGAGCATGAAAGGAAGTGCATCATTTTCTGTGTAAATGTCGTACGTTGTGTCTTCCCCAGTTTCAATAATTGCTTTTACTTTCATATCCGTCTTTATTATACTATTCCTGATATTTTTAAAATTGCTCTTAATGTTCCTTCCTTTACCTCTTGCGATTTATGGTGGCCTGTCTTGAATCTCTTTCCTGTTATAGGACTATACCAAATAGGATGGTCTCCTTTAGTGACGGGATAGCACCCTGCCCGCGTCAACAGTCTTTCCAATTCTGAATATTTCATTGTACAACTAGGTTGATTAAGGCGCTGCAAAAATAGAAAAAATTCTACTTTTAGTGCCTATAAAAAAATCAAAATTTTTTCACCACCTCGGGCCGTAGGCGTCGGGAAGGTGCTCCACGACGGTCCCTTTCTCGTTTTTGACGACGGTGAGGATGTCGAACCGGGCCTCGAAGTCGAACCGGTTTTTCAGGATATAGGCGTTGGCCGCCCGGATGATGTTCCGCTGTTTCTGCTGGTTGACCGCCATTTGCGGTTCAAGCACCGCCGCGCTCGAGCGTGTCTTCACCTCCGCAAAGACGAGCGTGTTCCCTTTTTGGGCGATAATGTCAATTTCCAAATGTCCATATTGCCAGTTGACATCCATTATGGTGTAACCTTGCTGCAGCAGGTAGTCACGGGCGATGGCTTCGCCCTCATTTCCTATTTCTCTCTTTTCTGTCATGTCTTAAATTTTTAGATTTGAGTCGGCAAAAGTACGATAAATACAATAAAAATCATGCATTTTAAAAAGATAATTTTAACTTTTTTAAAACTATGGTTTGAAAAGAGGAAGGGTTCGTGTTTTTTTATAAATTTGCACCCTTGTTTTTTCTTTCTGTATGAAAAGAATATTTGCCTTTTTAACAGCCCTCGTTTTTTGCTTCGTTGTGAACGCCCAGACCACGAGAACGATGATGTGGGACGGTGTCCAGCGCGAGTATTTGGAATACGTTCCGGACAGTTACGACCCCAGCACGCCCACGCCGGTGATTTTCGGCTTCCACGGGGTGGGCAAGACCATGAACTATTTTTTCGAGGTCAGCAAATTCTATCGTATTGCCGATGAATACGGTTGGATTCTGATTTTCCCGCAGGCATTGGAGTACAGCATTCCGCTGGGGCTCACCAGTGTCAACATGGGCACCACTTGGAGCGCCAAGGTCAGCGGCACTTTATTGGGTTACCATGTGGTTCTTAACGAGGATGTGGACGATCCCGGCTGGGTATTGGCCATTCTTGACAATCTGGTCAGTACCTATAACATAGATGAGGACAATGTGTTCTGCACGGGTGTTTCGATGGGGGGGTTCATGTCGAACCGTATGGCCATCGAGCACGGCGACCGCATCAGGGCCATCGCCTCTGTGAACGGCACCATCGGCAACGAACTCATCAACTCCACACCGGTCAGGCATATCAGCGCCATGCACATCCACGGCACCGCCGACGACACCATCACTTACGCCAATGCCTCGTTCCCCATTCCCTACATCAACACGAGGATAAGCCTCGGCCTCGGTGCGGAAGCCACTGTTGAGTACTGGCGCTCCTTCAACCAGTGTTCCACCACGCCCGTCCACACAGACTATCCCGATCTTATGAACGACGGCAAGACCTACGAGCAGTTCCTATACGAGGACGGCATCGACGGCACCAAGACCGCCTTCATCAAAACGACGAACGGTCACCACGAGTGGTACAGCACCCCTGCCTGCGACATCGACTACGCCACGGAAATCTACAATTTCTTTGTCTCCTGCATGGCCACGCACGAGGTGGGCGAAGAGACCCTTCCCGCCGTCACCACGGGCAGCATATCCGACATCACGTCCACGACGGCCACCGGCGGGGGCCATGTCGTTTCGGACGGCGGCGCGCCCGTGACCGCCCGCGGTGTGTGCTGGAGAACCCTGCCCAACCCGACCCTTGCCTACTCGTACTATACTTCCGACGGCCTTGACACGGGCAACTATACCAGCATCCTCGCCAATCTGACACCCAACACCACCTACTATGTGCGGGCCTACGCCACCAACAGCGTGGGAACCGCTTACGGGCAGGAGGTGAGTTTCACCACCCTCTGCGACACTCTGATTGTCACCATCAGCGGTGAAACCAATGTGGATCAGGGCGAGAGCACCACCCTTGCTGTGGAGGACAACCCCGCATGGACCTACCTCTGGAACACTGGCGATACCACCGCCTCCATCACGGTAACACCCGAGGAAACCACCACTTACTCCGTCGCTGTTTCCAACGGTATGTGCGGGGGAGACGCATCTGTCACCGTCACGGTCGTCACTGCGGACACGATCCCGACCGACACCGTCGGCATTGGCTATTACGAAACCGCGCAGCTTCAAATCTATCCGAACCCCACCGATGGCATCGTCACCGTCTGCCTGTCCCCTGAAACCTGTCCTTTGTCTTCTGAAATACAGGTGTTTGATATATATGGAAAATTGGTAGAGACGTTTCATGAAACGTCTCTACAACAGACGGCCCACATCAACCTGTCGCATTACGCCTCAGGTGTTTACATTATAAAGGTGGTGAACCGGGGAACTCCGGTTTCCATCGGAAAAATAGTGAAAAAATAGGCCCGCTTGAATCTTGAATTATTAACCAAAACCATTCAAATATGAAAAAAATCTTTACCCTTTTGATGACAGTTTTCTTCTGTCTTTCCGTTTTTGCCCAAAGCGGACAAACCACCAAAACGATGACGTGGGGCGGCACCGAACGCGAGTACATTGAGTATGTCCCTGCCAACGTCAGCAATCCGGCACCGGTTCTGTTTGTACTTCACGGACTGGGCGATGACATGAGCAATATGTTTAATGCCACTGGTTTCAAAGCCATTGCCGATGCACACGGCTGGATTGTGATTACCCCGCAGGCCCTTCCGGCAAGTTTTAGTTCGTATAATATTGGCACAGCGTGGCATTCTGGAGCCGGTGGCTCTCTGGGAACCATGAGCATTGTTGTAAATGAGGATGTTGACGATTCAGGTTTTATGATGGCTATACTTGATAATCTCATCTCTACCTACAATGTGGACCAGAACAATGTGTTCTTTACCGGTTTTTCGATGGGCGGCTTTATGTCGAACCGCATGGCGATGGAACACGGCGACCGCATCCGCGCCATCGCATCCGTGAGCGGCACCATCGGTAACGAAATCGCTTCTGCCACTCCTGTCGGACATGTGAGTGCGATGCACATACATGGTACCGGTGATAATACCGTAACGTATGACAATGCCGGTTTCAATGTGATGATTACTACTGTGAGTGTCGGCCTTGGCGCGGAAGCCACCGTCGAATATTGGCGCAACTACAACCAGTGCTCCGCCACCCCGACCCACACCAACTATCCCGATAACGTCAGCGATGGCTTAACCTTTGAGAAGTACCTTTACGAGGGCGGCACCAACGGCACGAAAACCGCGTTCATCAAGGTGACCGGCGGTGACCATACCTGGTACTACACCCCCAACAACGACATTGACTACACTACCGAAATCTACAACTTCTTCGCCTCCTGCATGGCTCCTGTCGGAGTGGACGAAATCGCCATCCCGACGGTGAACGTTTACCCCAACCCCACAAAGGACATGCTTCACGTGGAAGCTGAAAACATCACCAACATTCAGATGTACAATGCACTGGGTCAGCTGATGATTTCCACCACGAATACGGACATTCCGGTCAGCAGCTACAGCGAAGGTCTCTATAGCGTTAGCGTCACCTTTGCCGACGGCCGTGTCCTCACCCGTAAGGTGATGGTGAAATAGTCCATCTCCTGCGCGGTTTGTTGAGAAAAACTACCTAAAAATCAAGAAGGTCCCGTCTGAAAAAGGTCGGGACTTTCTTGTTTTATTTGAAAATGAATATTATAATACACTGGTTTTAAAAAGGTTATAAACAAATAAAATAAATTTTCCATAAATGTTGGTCTGAATAAAGAAAAGTTGTACTTTTGCAGCCTCAATGGAGTCCCAGTAGCTCAGCAGGTAGAGCACATCCCTTTTAAGGATGGGGTCCTGGGTTCGAATCCCAGCTGAGACACGATTTCCCGCTTTTGAGCGGGATTTTTTTTTGTGGATTACCTGGGAAAAGGTTATAGGGTGTAGGGTATAGGGTATAGGGGTTAGGTTATAGGGGATGATAGGTTACAGAATAGGATAGGTAGAGACGCAAAATTTTGCGTCTCTACAAAAGCCATGATGTCTGCCGCCTTCATCGCCAACAAGATCAAAAGGCCGCTCCAAACGGAGCGGCCTTTATCATAAAATAAATTGGATTATAAACCTTACAAGTTGTTACTCCGCATCGCGCACGCAACGGACGGAACCGGCAAGGAATTTGCTGTCGGTTCTTCTTCGTGGACCATTAT
>JAEEQA010000100.1 GCA_016285085.1 Bacteroidales bacterium | reverse complement strand
TACTGTCCAATGGCCCGTTTGAGGTTCGCCGCGGCGATTTGCAGTTCCACGCCGGCGTCGATGTATTCGGTGTGTGCTTGTAACCATGCGGTTTGTGCGGCCAATGCGGTGTTGGCGGGAATCACCCCTTCCTGGAAACCGATGGTGGCGGTTCGCAGGTTTTCCTCGGCACTGGTCAGGTTGTCTTCCGCCTGCTTGACCTTTTCTTGCGTTTCGGTCACTTGCTTTTGCAACTGTGTGACTTGCAGGGCGA
The DNA here is from genome assembly GCA_016285085.1 of Bacteroidales bacterium. GTDB lineage: Bacteria > Bacteroidota > Bacteroidia > Bacteroidales > WCHB1-69 > UBA1756. The sequence continues at coordinate 7,546 of JAEEQA010000100.1, read as the reverse complement.
TCATGTTTTTGGCATCCTCGCATTGCGATTGGTAAAGTGTGGCTTCGTACTTCGCTTTTTTCATTTTGAAAAGGGCTTCGCCGCCGTGGAAAATCGGCACGTTCACGATGACACCGACGTTGAAGAGGCCGCTCCATTTCTTGTCGAATCCGTTTCGCATGTCGCGGTTGGTCATCATGTAGCCGCCGGTGAGGGCGATTTTGGGCATCATGTCGGCACGCGCTATCGCCACCTTCTTCTTGTAGATTTGCGAAGCGAGGTTCAGGCTCCGGATTTCGGTACGGTTGGCGTAAACCTGTTCCATGTCGGGCAGCTCGCCGGCGGTGTCGGGAACGGGAATCCGTTTGTCGGCCTCATCCACCAACACGATGTCAGAGTTCAGGGGCAGGCCGATTTGCTTGCAAAGCAGCATCTTGCAGAGAGCCAGTCCGTTGGTTGCCTTGGTTAGCATCATGTCCGCCTCGTTGACTTTCACTTTGATGGAAAGGGCATCGGCTTCGGTCGCGACGCCCTCCTGAACTGCAATTTCCACATCCCGTTGCATCTTGTGGAGGAGGGAGTCGTAGTTTTCGGCCAATTCGCGTTTTGCGGAGATGGAGACGATCTGCCAGTAGGTTTCGTCTACCTTGTGGGTGGTTTCGCGGTATTGTTGTTCGTATTGGGTCTTTGCCAGATCTTCGGCGAGCTTGGCCATCTGGTTGGCCGCCACGATTTTACCACCCATAAAAACTGGCTGTTGCAGCGTGACGGAGGCAGTGAAAAGGTGCTGTATATCAAGGTGGAAGGCATCGTCGATTTCTGTGCCGATGGCGTTGAGGGCATCCTCCACGTCGATGTCTGACAGACTGCCAAGCACGGTCTGCCACATTGGACTGAGCATGTACTCGATGCTGGCCAGCGGATTGCTGGTGATCTGCTGGATGAGCTGGTTGCGATAGTCGTTGATCTGTCCTTGCACCGTGGTACCCATCGTGGTCAGTTGGTTTGACATATCGTTGTTGATCAAGCTGATATTATGGTCGTTGTAGGTGTAAGTGCCGGTGGCGACGATGTTGGGAAAGAAGTTGGCGAGGGCGATTTTTCGGTCGTAGCCGGCCATGGTCACTTTTGTCTGTGCCTGTTCAATGCTCTTGTCGTTTTGCACGGCCATCGAGCGGCATTGTTCCAATGTCAGCATCTGCTGTCCGCAAAGCACCGATGGCATGATTGTTAGCAAAAGAAGATAAATAAGTGATTTGTAGATAGTTGTCTTTTCTTTTCTCATTTTTGTCGTTGTGTGATTTAAACCGATAGATAACTGCGTATTTTGTCAACTATTGTGCCAAAAAGAGATTGTTTTGTTTCATAAATTCGTCTTTTTATTGTAAAAAAGTAGAAAAAAACGACTTTTTATAATAGTATGCGACTTTTTTTGTACTTTTGTCGTCTCAAAAAAAAAGATATGGCAGACGCATTGCACGTTTTAGACATACAGGGGGTTCGGAAACATTTCCAGATTCCGGACCATGAGGGATTGTCGGATGATTTTTTCCTGATGAGAACGGAAGTGGACAAGAACTGGCTTCTATTCAAGTATCCGTGCCGTTTCGACGGTTTTGTAGCGGTTTTGTGCTTGCGTGGGCGGCTCCGGGTGGATCTGAACCTGAAGTCCTTTGAGCTGAGCGTGAACACGTTGCTGCTGTATGTGCCGGGCAACATTGTGCGTGTGAGCGAGGTTGCCGACACGGACGAGCCGCCGCAAGTGGTGGTGGTGGGCGCTTCCAGCAACCTGATTTCCGATGTCAGGATGGACTTTGCCAAGTTGTTCGAGGAGAGCATGGCCATGCTGGAAAATCCGTGTATTACCCTGTCGCAAAAGGAGTTCAATATCAGCATGAAATATTACGAGCTGGCAGTGGAGTTGATGGATGCCGGCATGCCGGGGCTTAGGGAGGCCATTCGGTCGCTGTTCTCCTCGGTATTTTATATGTTGGGAACGCTATGGACGGGGCGGCTCAGTAGTGAGCCGGTGGCACGAGAGGGCGTGTCCGGGCGCTCGAAGCTGGTGTTTGAGCAGTTCCTTCGCTTGGTCACGCAGTACCATAACACGGAGCGGCGGGTGGAGTTCTACGCGGCCAAAATGTACCTCACCCCGAAATATCTTTCCAAGCTGATCAAGAAGGTGAGCGGCCGTTCCGCACCCGACTGGATTGAGTCCATGGTGGTTATGGAGGCGAAGAATATGCTGAAGTACTCGGAGATGACCATCAAGGAGATTTCCGACAACCTCGGTTTCGGAAGCGTCCCCGTTTTCCACAAGTTTTTCAAGTACCATACAGGGTTTACCCCCAAGCAGTGGCGGGAGAACGGGTGATTGTTTCAAAATTAGTTGGTAACAAGACAGCCACTATTGTCTTTGTCAGCCGCTAATAGGTATTCATACCTTCGGTTATATTTGTTCATTTTCTTTTCGATTGCAAAAAGAAAACGAACCAAAAGAAATGCGCTTTGCCGCTGCACGATTTTTACCTAAAATTGGCCGTTTCTCGCTAAAACGCGAAAACTTGCAGTGCTCGCTCCGTTCGCACTGCTTCGGACAGCACGCGTTTCTTCACGCTCGAAACGACGCAATTTCTTGACGGCAAAAATCGCAAGGCGGCGTGCGACTTCGGAAAAGCTCCGTATTTCTGTGAGTATTGATTTATTTGCACTCACCTCGGAGAGGTGATATTTTATAAACCCCAGATAAGGCCGTCAGGCCGCAATCTGGGGTGGGTGATGGCCCGCGCGTCCGCCCGCAGCACGGGCGGCAGGAACAAAAGAACACCGCAGGCGATGCTGCGGAAATGAGAAAGTTAGGATGAATTGATTTTGTCCATGCATCATCACTTCACCTCGACCCGCTGGCCGTTGCTTTGGGCGCGTTGTCCGGGGGCGTACATGCACTCGACGGTGGTGCAGCCGTAGGAGAAGTCGCCGCTTTGTGTGGCAAAAACGTCGTACTCGATGACGGTCTCTCCCTCCGGAAGGCGGGTGATGAAGAAGTGGGTGGCGGCATCGCGCGGGGACTCGATCCACCAGGTGCCTTGGTCGGAGCGCCAACATTCACGGAAGTTGACCGGCTCGAAGGCCGCCGCCCGCGGGTCCTTGACATGGACGTATTCCAGTTCGCGGTCGCTGGTGAGCTCGAGGCGCACTGTGAGTTTCTCGCCCAACCGGATGGGGTTCTCCACCGAAACCCGTACGTTCTCCCCGAAGACATCCTTTTCCTGATGGTAGAGCGTGCGCCGCACGGTCAGACCTCTGCCAGAGGGCACCACATTCTCCGGGATCTCGGTGTATTGCCAGTAGCAGGCTCCGAAAACGGTGTGGGTGCTGTCGGTGTGGATGTCAATGTTCGCTAACGAGGGGGTCTGCTCTTCTGGTGTCCAGGTCTGTTTGACGTAACCCGAAGCGCCGTACGCACGATCCGTCTCTTCGGAAAGAAGCGGAGTGCCGCCCACGGAAATCGTGGTGGCGGCAGGAGCGAGCAGGTCGTCGGGCGCGTGCAGCAGCAAGGCGTAAACCGCTTCCGTCGTGGCTTTGGTGCTGTACCAGCTGTGGGTTTCCTTGTTTTGGAGCAGCCATTGCTTCATCGCGGTCAGTTCCGCTTCACGCGGCGAAATTTCCGCAAACGCCTCGATTAAAAGCGCCTGCCGTTCAACGGGCGCTTCGTACCAGTGGAAGTAGTAACGACCTGAATATTCGCTGGGCCAGTACATCCCTGTTTCGGGATTGCGGACGGCCTCGCACCGCAGAGAGTTGATGATGTGCATAGCAGCCTCCGTGTCGCCGCAGCGGTGCAGGAACAGGGCCATCTCCGCCTGTCGAGTGTAGTGGCTCGCATAAATTTGGTTCATTGCAAATCTGAGAAGATTCTGCACATACGGTTTTTTCAACCAGTTGGTGTCCATGCCGGCAAACGAGCGGGCGTAGAGGTAGTGGACGTCCTCCTCGGTAAACGGATAGTCCAGTTCCGGATTCTCTTTTTTGTCTTTCAAAAATTTCAGATAGGCATCCTCGTGTTCCTTGTCCATCCGCCTCAGGGCCTTTTCCGCCATATTTTCCGCTTCGGGGAAGTCCGCCCCGATGCGTGCCAGTTTGAACAGTCCTGCTGCGATGTGTGCGGTGATGAAACCGGAGTAGTTGTACCGTCCGTACCAGCTCCAGCCGCCGTTGGGCAACTGGTTCATCGTAAGCTTGTTGAGGTTCTTTTTCAAGACCTTGTTCAAGTTGTCGGTTTGGAAAAGGCTGGCGATGGCCTGGCGTTGGCTCTCCTCGCTTTGGGCGTTGCGGAGCCACGGAGTCTCCTCCAGAAGCAGTTCCTTGAGTTCGTCGTTGGCGAGCAGCGGGGAGGTGGCGGCGAGGGTGTCGTCCCGCCAGCTTTGCAGCAGCGAGTCCATGTCGGGTGTCTGTTTCAGCGCGTGCAGCACGGTGGCGGCGGCGAACAGTTTGGAAAAGACCTGCTCGTTGCACTCGTAGGGGTAGGTGATGAGGTCGGGCAGCGCGTAGAGGGCGAGCCACGTGGGGTTGGTCGTGAACTCCGCCGTGTAGGCGACAGGGGTGGGGAGGGGAAGTGACGAACGGGTTAAGAGGTTCTTGGTGAAGTCGCGGTAGCTTTCGAAAACGAGGGTGGTGTCGGTGCGGGCGGGGACGATGAAGTTCATCGCCTCTGTCACGAGCGTGCGGTTGGGCAGCACCGGGAGCACCTTCTCCTCGCCGTCGCCGAACTTGCCGGCGTGTGCGGTGAGCCGGTACTTCACCGCCGTTATCCCTTCGGGCACGACGATGCGCCATGCGACCGAGGCGGTTCCGTTGGCCTCGCACCGGAACGGACGGATGCTGTCGGCAACCTCCATCAGGAAGGGGAGAGGTTCTTCCGTCTCGGGGTTGAAGAAGGAGGCGGTGGCCGTGCCGCTGAGCGCGGTGTCGCACCGGCTGGTGATTTTTATCCGCAGTTCCATCGTGTCGCGCTCGCGGAAGAAGCGGGGCGCGTTGCTTTGCAGCATCAGCGTGAGGCGGCTTTGCAGGGTCGCATGGAGAACCGTTCTCCGCATCCGGCCTTTGGTGTGGGCGAGCGCATAGAACTCCCAGCGGGTGTACTGGTCGGGCAGAGTGAAGCGGAAGCGTACGTTTCCGTTCTCGTCGGGATAGAGTTTGGGGTAGAAGAAGGCGGTTTCGGTGAATTTGCTGCGGAAACGAATGTCTGCTTGTGGCGGGTTGGCGGCTTCGGTTTCTGAAAAGCCGGTTTCTTCATTGCCGGTTCTTTCTCCTCTCACACTCGTAATGGCACCGTCTATACTGTTGACACCCTCGGTGCCGCGGACAACCATCCCGTCGATCATTGTCACTTGGCCGTCGCTGCGGTTACCACGGACGGGAACGGTTCTCGTGTTGTCGGCACGGAATACCGGCTCTTGCCACGCTATCACAACACCATCGCCTGAACACATCGTTGCTATTCTTATGGCGGGGGCTGCTCCTAAAAATAGATTTCCCCCGTAAGCTTCCATCTGGAATTTCGTGACATAGTTTGTTGCAAGAAGATTTGAGAATTGAAACACGCGTAAGGGTTGGGTCTTCCATGTCCCATAGCCTGAATAATAACCGAGCTCCGGGGCTCTCATCTTCAAGTTGTAAAGACTTCCGTCGAACATCCAAGCTAACACTTCCGTATTGAGGATGGGCTTGTTGTTACCATCCTTGATGCGGATGCCCCATTCCTCTTCACTGCCCGGACTGGCGTATGGATGGCTCTCGGTGAATTCCATATCCACTATGTTTTTCTGGTATTTGCGTTGGTATTTCTTTATTGTTTTGTCTCGTGCGGGAAGTGTGCTGTCAAGGGAGCATTGGTGGAGCTCGCCGTTTTGCACCACTCGTGAAAGTACGTGGAACTCGGAACGTCTGCTGTTCCGGGTTTTTACGGTAAAGGATTGCTGGTTTTGGTCCAGATCGGTGCGGACGGTTTTCAGCCGGCGCCTTCCCTGATACACGTCGCTGATGACGGTGGCGTTGTGGAGGCAGCTGCCGACGGTGACGGTTGCTTTTTCTCCTTTCTGTTTGGGGAATTCTGTAAAGCTGGTATGAAGCGGCTGGTAGGGGACAAAGGTCTCGGCGCGGCGGTCGTTCACAGTGAAATGTTCGGTGCGGGTTACGGTTTTCCCGCTCATGTCGGTTCCGGTCACGGTCAGCAGGTAGTTGCCGGTCTGGAAGTTGTGGAGCGGGATGCGGAGCAGGGAGTCGGTGGCGGAGTGGAGGGTGGCGATGTAGAGTGTGTCGGTGACGGGCCAAGTGGCGGGGTCGTTGTGCTGGAAGTCGAAGGTGAGTGCCGGCCAAAGCTGGCGGTATTCGTCGGAACTGTGCAAGGGCTTCCAATGTGCGGGCGGGGTTGAAAGCACGGGAATCTTGTATTCCGCTGGCGGTTGCAATTTCGTAACCGTCACCAACAGTGGCATTTTCTGTTTTACCCGAAGGGCGTTCTTGGGGCGGACGAACCATTCGGTGGTGCTGTCCGAAGCGAGGTTGTAGTCGCTGCGTCCGTTCAAATCGATGTAGAGCCGTTCGGGATCAACCGCAAAAGCTCGCGTGGCGTTGTGAGTTTCCCCGTTCAGGTCGGTGACGACCGCTTCTATGTCCATCCCGACGTAATTGCGCGAATAGGGGATAGGATGGGGTTGCGAAAACGTGCCGTCGTTCTGCGTGAAGGTGTGGTATTCGATGTTTCGGCCTTTCACGCTCAGGGTGACGGAAGCGTCGCGCACGGGCTGTCCGTTGAGGGCGGTGACCTTTCCTTGTATGAGGAAGGTGTCGCCGGGTACGGGTTGGAGGGTGTCGTCCAACAACTCTACCTTGAAGGTGGGCAGCCTATAGTCGGCTACATTAAGATATTTGCTGTTCCATTGTATTTTTTCTCTCTCCCGAATCTTGTCGGCATCCTTGCAATAGACGGCACGCAAGGAAAAACCGCCGACCTTCCCGTCAGGAAGGTGAAAATTCCCTTCCGCACTGCCGAATTCCGAGGTGGTGAGCTGCAGGGTGTCGCGATAGTTGGTACCGTCCCTCAAAATGACGTACACTTTTTTGTTGCTCAGGGATTTGCCTTTCCGGCTCATAAGCAGGAGTTTGAAAAAGACGGTTTGCCCCGGGCGGTACAGCGTGCGGTCGGGAATCAGTAAGCCGTACCATCTGGGACTGCTAAAAAGGTATCTGATTTTTTGGAAGAAATAGGGACGGTGCGATGGATTGTATGAAAACTGTAGTTCGTATTCTGACGGCAGATTCGTTCTCCGTTCATGGAGAGTGATGATATCATTGCAATAGAACGGGGAGCGGAGAAGTGTAAACTCTCCAAAACGGTTGGTGTACGAGGTTTTGGCCACGTCGTAGGTGGCTCGGCAGGCTTTGAGAGGTTTCCCAGTGATGCGGTCGTTGGCTGACACATACCGCTTGCCAGGCGAGTTCCACGAACTTACGAACATCCGGCTGACACGGAGGTACGTCAGTAGCAGGGGCCGGTTTTCGCCCA
>JAEEQA010000099.1 GCA_016285085.1 Bacteroidales bacterium | reverse complement strand
AACCGCGTGCCCTCCGACAACAACGCCATCAAGTACCTCAAAGAGGGGCAGGCCGAACGTGCCTCCATTCACGGGCCCACCCGCCTCACCGGAACCACCGGCGGTTCATCCTACGTCTCCTTCGGAGGCAACAAAAAACGCAACAACCAATACTAACCTATGGCCGCAAAGAGAAAACCGGGAAAGACCCCCGACAACATCATAGTACAGAATATCCAGATCCACAGAGCCGCGCACAACACGCAGGACATCGAGAACTGGAAGAGCGCCGTCCGGGCGTTCGAGAACATCACCAACCCCAACCGCACCCTCCTGTATGACCTCTACGAGGACATCCTGCTCGACGGGCAGATTGAGGCCACGTGGGGAAAACGCCAGGATGCTGTTCTGAACAAGGAGCTTGTGTTTGTGCGTGACGGCGTGGAGGACGAAGAGATCACCGCAATGCTCAACTCGCCCGATATGCGTCTGCTCATCCGCGAGCTGCACAACAGTATCGCGTGGGGCTACACCCTCATACAGGTGAACGGCATCTGGTACGACTCCGATGAGGAGACCTACAAGGTGGATTTCGACCTCATTCCCCGCAAGCATGTCCATCCGGAAGAGGGATTCGAGTGTGTTAGCAAACAGCAGTCTCTCACTTCCAAGGACTGGCTGTACAAGGAGCTGCCGTTAGCCAACTATATGCTCTGGGCTGGCGACCCCAACGACAAGGGGCTGTTTGTGAAAGCCGCACAGTACGTCATCTACAAGCGTGGCGGCTTCGGCGACTGGAGCCAGTTCGCCGAGATGTTCGGAATGCCCTTCCGTGAGATGATCTACGATGACTACGACGAAGCCACCCGCGCCAAGCTGGAGCAGGGACTTCAGGAGTGGGGCGGTGCCGGCTACAGCATCCATCCCCGCAGCACCGAGCTGAAGATACACGAAACGGGTGGATCCACCGGCAGCAATGAGGTGTATGACCGCCTCATACAGGCCTGCGACGCCTCCATCTCCAAGACCCTCCTCGGCAACACACTCACCACCGAACAGGGCGAGAACGGCGCACGCTCCTTGGGCGAGGTGCACAAGGAGGTGGAGGACGCTAAGACCGAGAGCGACAAACGCTTCCTGCTGGCCATCCTCAACACCCGCTTCCGCGCCATACTCAAACGCTTCGGCATCAATGTGGCAGGCGGCTCCATCTGGTACCGTTCCCCGGATCAGGACTGGAACGCCTTGCAGACGAAATGGAACGTCATCAGCGCCATCAGCGACAAGGTGCCTGTGGATGACGACTATATCTATGAGGAGTTCGACATTCCCAAGCCGGAAAACTACGAGGCAATGAAGGAGGAGATGCGCACGGCCAACAGTTTCACCCCCTTTGAAACACCATTGAACAATCCTTTAAACGGCGGTGACGGAAACGTCCCTCAGCCCAAACGTGGTGCCAACAGTCTGCTCAACCGCCTGAAGAGTTTTTTCTTCTGAGGACAGGCCGAGACCTGTCCGTCCGAAACGCTTTAGCAGAGCTTGACAACCTCTACTTTCCCGGCAGCACCGCCGAAGTCCTCGACGCGCTGCGCACCTTCCCCACGCTCTACAACCTCTCCAAACGGGAACTGTACGAGAAGGTGATCAAGGATGTGATGGAGGGCAAAGCCGGCACCATCCACTCCGATGTATATCAGGCCTACTCCGACAACCTGCGCAAAGCCGTGGGCGGCGTGTTCCGTTCCGATGACTACGGCGACAAATACTTTGAGCTGCAGGCACAGCTACAGAGCAACGTGAGCCGTTTTGCCGCCTACAAGGCATACCATCTCACAGAGCAGTTGAAGAAAAAGCGGGAGGAATGGACCAACGACGATGATTTCAAGAATATTGCCAAGGCGATGATGAACACCTTCAACCGATATCAGGCGGCGGAGTACAACACCGCCACCGCCCGTGCCCGCACCGCCAAGCAGTGGAACGACTTCAACGCCGACCCAATCGCCAACGAACTATACCCCAATCTGCGGTGGTTACCCTCCCGCAGCGCAAACCCACGGGAGGAACATCAGGCATTCTATTGGCTGGTCCTGCCCAAAAACGACCTATTCTGGCAGCAGAATCAGCCCGGCAACCTCTGGAACTGCAAATGCGACTGGGAGGAGACCGATGCACCGATTGACACGAAGGAACTGAAAGCCGATGACTTGGCGAAGGCACGCTCCGAAGGTGGAGGCATTCACGCCAATGGTCTCGAGGGCAACCCCGCGGTAACAGGCGAAATCTTCACCCAAGGATGCACGTACTTCCAGCAGGCGGGAAAGGATGCGGCGGTGGAAGTGATAAAGACTGTACGTACTATTGTCAGAGAACAATTTGTCGATTTAGAAAAACACCTAACAACAAGTTTGGGCAATGTTTTGGTAGATAACATAACCATGATAGAGGTGAGCAAGGGATCGGCAACAGATAAAACATATTTTCTCAAACAAGAGATTGCAAGTAATTTTGACAAATACATAGAGAAATTACATCCTCTACAGCCAGAAAATGTTGATTTGTCTCATAATCGCAAAAACAACATTTTTTATAAGAGAAAAAAACAGTTTGAACAGGAAGAAGGTATGAAAGTGTTTTCTTTGGCACTGGGAGAATATACCTTTACGGTTAAATTAGGAAAGTTCAGAAAAGATGGTTCTTACCATCTATACACCATTACTGGATAAAAAAAAAACGACTGCGGGCGAAAAAGGGCTTCGCGCACTGACCAGCCGTTAATCCTTTAGGAAATGCCCGCACCGATTTTCCGCAGACAAGGCGTCAAGGGGTGCAAGCATTTTCAAAGTGCAAAAATACAAAAATTTCAATATACAAACACCAAAAACGAAAAAAATATGGAAAATCAGGAAATTAAAATAGGATTTGGAGAAAACGGAGAAAATGATTATGAGTCTGAAATCATCATCCGTGATTCTTTCAAGAAAGGATTTCACACTCTGACTGTTGAAGAGAATGGGGAAGTCTATTATCAGCAGACCAGACACATTACATGTTACAAGGGAACAGAGACATTCCTTGACAAATTCCTACAGCGATTCACCCCCAACTATGAATCGGAAGAGTCAAAAATCACCAATAGACAACGAAATGAAAAAAATATGGAAAAACCCGAAATTTTAGGAGTCACTATGATTGACTTCCACGAGGAGAACATCACAAAAAAAGACCTCCTGAAGAAACTACAGGAGGCCTTGGACAATTTCACAGAGTGCGAAACACTGCACTCCATCACACTACGTGCTGTTGTCAGGGTTAATCAGAAGCCGAGTCTTGAACAGAAGATAGCTTCTGTACTATCTCGGCTAATTCAGGATGCCGATTCTGCATGTGATTGAAAACTTCATGCAGACACGCTTTGTACTGTTGGATAAATTCCTCTTGCTTCTCTGGAGGAACTACCATCCGTTTGATGGCTTTAACCATTGCAAATGCCTGAATCGACTGCTCAACCGATTCTAATAAAACATCATCTTTAGTCATAGTACTATAATTTAGGGTTAAACAATTTCGCAAAAATACAAAATCAGCATCACTCATGGATATAACGGTAGGTAAGAAATACTATTTTTACGACGATAGAGCAGAACATAGTGTTTGCGTGGCTAATGTTTTAAACGTTTTGCCACATCCTGAGCGAGAGGATGACAGTTTGATTGTCTATCGCTGGTATGGCAAACACAAACAGCGGTGGTTTTATGGCGTAACGGATGAACAGACACAAGGTTTTTGGACAGATTTCTGCCAAAAGGTTGCGAAAAAGTACATCAAAAAACAGCACTAATATGTCCCCCGAACAGTTCCAACAGGAGTTAAACCGTCTCCAAACGGAGTTCAAAGAGCTTTTCGCCAAGTATGCGCCCACCATCGCCGGCAAAACCGCCGTAAGCTACTTCAAGAAGAACTTCCAGAATGAGGCGTGGGGTCGGGTGAAGTGGCAGGAGGTGAAACGCCGCACCGACCCGCACGTGAAAGGCGCAAAAGCCACCCGCAAGATCCTCACCGGTGAAACCGGCGATCTCGCCCGCTCCATTGAAATCAAGTCCATATCCAACGGACAGGTGGTCATCTGGACCGCCCCGTCGGCATTCTCAAAAGAACCCTACGGACGAGTCCACAACGAAGGCCTCCGCGCCGGAAGGGGCAAAGGATTCATTATGCCCAAACGACAGTTTATGGGCGAGAGCGAAGAGCTCAACGCCCTCATCATATCCGAAATAGAACGCAAACTCAAACAAATCACCAAGCAATGAAAAAGCAGCTTTATTTGGCCATCATCGACCGCCTGAAGAACATCCCCGGTGCGGATGACGAACCACTCTTCAAACATTTCGACCTCTGGAACCAGCAGGTGGAGTTCATCGAACAGGAGACCCCATTCCAGACACCTGCCGTCTTCGTGGAGTTCCTGCCCCTGCAATGGCGCACTTTGGGCAACCGCGTGCAGGATGCCGATCTTACCACCCGCCTGCACATCGTCACCGAGTGGCACGCCCTCACCGCCGACTACACCCCGGACGAAGAACAGGAATTGGCACTGGCTTACCTCGATATTGTGGATAGTGTGGTGGCCGCCCTACAGGGTTTCTCCGCACCAAACACCAACACGTGGATGCGCACCCAAACCATCCCCAACCACAACCACGAAAGGTTTGTGGACAGCGTGGAGGAATACATCTGCAAGGTAACGGACAATTCGGCCAACACACCGATGACCGGCATGAATGGCGACGTGATTGTACCGGATAAACGATACGTAACCCTCAATCCTGTGGTCAGCAAGAGCGAATAAAACTGTAGGGCTGTCACAGTGTGGCAGCCCTACATTGTAATAGCCCTATAACTTTTAACTAATCAAACAACGATAGTTGTCTTCGGCTGATGGTAAGCCGGCGGTCCCGCTCGCTGGCGGCCATACGCTCGGCCTCCTCAATCTGGCGGTCAAGCCCCGACATGTTGATGATTTTGATGAAAGTGGCGTAGCTCATCGGATAGACAGGGTTCACATATTTGCGCCACACGGCGGCATAGGTGGTCCACCCTTCCTCGTAATACTTGTTCACGATTTCCACCACTTTCTTGCAGTAAAGCAAGTGGTTCAGTCTGTTCCTTGCCATAAAGATATTGTTATTCGCTGCAAAAATACAAAAACGCCCGCTGATTGGCGGGCGTTGGTCTTCAATATGTTCATAACTTTCCTGAATCAGTCGCTGCACGCTGCAAGCGCCTTCATCTGCATATACACCGAGTACTGCCTTTCGATGTCCGCCAGCTGCTGCCGGAACTTCGGATATATCTCCACAAAACTGCCCATCTTCTCCACGGCATTGATGGCGGTGGCATGCGACACCCATCCGAAGAAATCCGTAATTTGGGGCAGGGTGGCCCCGTGCCGTCTCGCAATCAGCGCGAACATCATCTTCTTCTCAACCACACAGCGGCGGCGGGTCTTCTGCTTGAACGATGTGAAGTGGTAATAGTCGATCATCACATCATAAAGGTGGTTCAAATCATCGTTTGTCATGGTTGTTTCAGTTTTGCGGTTTCATGCTGTTGTAAAGGTTCACCTCCCGTTCGCTCCAGTGGTCGATGCTCTCGCTGATTCCCGAAGCCACGAAGAATGTCAGCGTGCCCGCTTCGGCCATCATGCCGGGAAGCACGAACTTGCTGATTACAAAGACTTCCACAAGACTTAGACGGAGCGTGATTTTGTCGCGGTTGGGGGCATAGAGCTTGTACATCCTGATGAACAGGTTCTCCAGCGTGTTGGCGGCCAGCAGCGAATCCAGTCCGGAAATCTGCATCTTCCGTCCAGCCATCAGCACACACTGCCCCAGCACCTGCATATCCTGCCCCGTCAATTTCAATCGTATTTTTACCATACTCTTTTTTTGTTTCTTTGAGACGTGGCACGCCACGCCTTGAATTGTACGGGCGAATTATCATTCGCCCCTAACTTTTAACTTTTAACTCTCAACTTTTAACTAATCAGTTGTTCCACAGTTGGTCGCTCAAGTAGGTGGTGGCGTACTTCTTGCACACTCCGGGCGGGATGCTCTGGAAATACTTCGGCACATAGTTGTAGGCCTTCACCCGCTCGCGTTCCGGCATCTTGTCCCACGCCCGCTGGGTCTTCAGCTTGCTGGAGCGTGCCTTGTCGTCGTACCGCTTCCAGAACATGTCGAAGGTGATTGCCTCCACCAGTTCGGTGATGACACCGGTGCGCCCGGTCACCTTGCCCAGCGCCTTGGAGGTGGCTGGCAAATTCGACCAGATGCACTTCCACATCTCCTCCGAAAAAGGCACCGACGACATATCCACCGACACAAGGCGGTCGGTGGCGTCGTCGAAACTGTAGATCACGCTGCCCTCGAAGGCGGGACTGGTAAGTTCAAATTTCTTCATCGCTTTCGGTCTTTTCGCGGTTGTCAAGCCAGTGCTGGTAGCGTTCATGTATCTCCGTCAGGCAGCGGTCTGCCTCCAGTCTAATGCGACGTTTCTCCAATTCGGCCTCCTTCATCCAAACGTTAAGTTCGTCCCTCTCGGCTTTCAGGTCAATGGTGCGGCGTTTGCGCTGGTAGCTCAAATCTTCCTCCAGCCGGTGCAGTTTGTCCATCATCCCGAACCTCGCCTGCATGTCGCTGAGTCCGTTGATCCGCAGCTTCATGTCCAGCCACTCCTTCTCCATCTGATGAATCCGCTCGGTGTAGTCGAACATCATCTTTCGGATGCGGCGGTCGCAGTCGCGCCGGATGCCGTTCATGTTGCTGTCGAGGCGCAGCAGTTCCGCATCACGCTCCTGCGCCACCTTTTTCATTTCCAATTCAAATTGATTCATAATTAATGGTTTTTAAATGGTTTCTTTGGGGGGTGAGCTGGAATCGAACCAGCGTCTCTCTTTCCTGTTTTTTGATGCGCATCGAGCGGATTTACCAATTCTCCCATCACCCTTGCCATCTCCTTTCACGTTATCTTTCCAGCTGTCAGATGTCCTGTTCCATCCGCCACCGGCACCCATATCGCCGGAACAATCCCTGCCGTGCTGTCGGCCCTACTTGGAGAATCAAATCTGAACATGGGGGTTATTCTTCCTTTTTGGGTTCCACGTAGAAGGTTTCGTCCTGCACCACGGTGATGCCCACCTTGGGGAACAGTGCGGAAACCTCTTCATCCTCTCGATCGGCCAGCAGCTTCTCCTTGTTGGCCTCTTCTTTGGTACGCACATAGCCGGGAAGGAACTCCTTCAGCATATTTACAACGCTCGCCCAAGTAAAGCCCTTCAAGGTCTTCAATGCCGGTGTACCGGTTCTGAAGCCGATGGTGCCGTGGGTGGTCTCCAGGCTCTTGCGCTTGCTGAACAATTCGTCGCGGTTCTCCAGCGCGTAGGCCTGCAGGATGTCGAACGATTTCTCCTTCACCTCGCCCAGCTTGGTCAGCTCGTCCTGCCACTTTTCGCGGATCTTGGTCATCTCAATGTCCATGGTCGCGTTGATTTTCTGGATCCGTGCATCCGCTCTTGCATAATCAGCGAAAGCAGTTTCCATTTCTTCTTGTTTCACACCGGTGTAAACGGTCTTTTTTGCTCTTGTTTTTGCCATAATTCTTTGGTTTTTAATTGGTGGTTAAATACTATTCTAAACACAAACATTTCTCTTCATGCACCAGCCTGACCATCTCGCGGTCTCTGGCCGCCTTGCTCGGATGCTTGCTATGGGTTTTCCATACGCCCCATTCTCCATCACATATTTTGATTTTCGGGAGCTCGCCTCTGTTTGCGTCTCCATCGGCTG
>JAEEQA010000018.1 GCA_016285085.1 Bacteroidales bacterium | reverse complement strand
CAAACTGCCTACAGACAGCAGCGGAAACATCCATCGTAAAGCGCAACGGAAAAACCGCGCCTATCGCCGGCTACCCGTGGTTCGGGCGGTGGGGACGCGACACCTTCATCTCCCTTCCCGGTCTGACATTGGCCCTCAACAAGCCTGACCTCTGCAAGGAGATAATGGACTCGATGCTGACAGAGCTGCAAGGAGGCCTCTTCCCCAACATCGGCAGCGGCAACGACTGCGCCTACAATTCGGTGGATGCCCCCCTCTGGTTCATCCGCACCCTGCAGCAGTACGCCACGTTCACCAACACCGAACGACATATCTGGAACGAATACGGAACAGCCGTCAAATCCATCCTCAACGCCTACCGGAACGGGGCATTGTTCAATATCCGGATGATGGACAACGGACTCATCTACGCCGGCTGCGAGGGAAAAGCCCTGACATGGATGGACGCCATCGTGAACGGCAAGCCCGTCACTCCGAGAACCGGCTGTCAGGTGGAAATCAACGCACTTTGGTACAATGCGTTATGCTTTGCTTCCGAGATGGCACGCCTGGGCAAGGACAAAGCGTTTGAAGAGGAGTGGAAAGAGGTCATCAAAAACTTCCCGGCAGTTTTCAAAGAGACCTTCTGGTCGAAAGAGCTGGGCTATCTCGCCGACTATGTGGACGGCGACTACAAAAATTTCCAAGTGCGGCCCAACATGTTGATCGCCGCCTCCCTCCCCTACACCGCCATCAGCGAGAAGATACGGCAGCTCATTCTCAACAAGTGCCGCGAAGAGCTGCTGACTACCAAGGGCATCCGCACCCTTTCGCCCAACGACCCCGACTACAAGGGCTACTACGCCGGCGACCAGGCCACCCGCGATGCCGCCTACCATCAGGGCACCTGCTGGCCGTGGCTGCTCATCCCGTACACCAACGGAATGTTCTCCGTCTATGGTAAAAAAGCCATTCCTGTCCTGGACAAGATTCTCTTTGAATTTGAAGATGACATCCGTGAATACGGCATCTCCACCGTGGGCGAGATTTTCGACGGTGCGCCGCCGCATCGCCCCAACGGCTGCATCTCACAGGCATGGAGTGTGGCCGCCCTCCTCTATATGAAGTGGGTGCTTCAAAACAACCGCACACTGTAGCCGACTATGGAGTGCAACGAGTACTACATCCGGCGTTGCATCGAACTGGCCCGGAAAGGATTGGGGAATGTGCAACCCAACCCGATGGTGGGTGCGGTGATTGTATGCAACGGACGGATTATCGGTGAAGGATACCACCAAAAGTACGGCGAACCCCACGCCGAAGTCAACGCCATCCATTCCGTAGAAGACAAGTCGCTGTTGCGGAAGTCCACCATTTATGTCAGCTTAGAACCCTGCTCGCACTACGGAAAGACCCCACCCTGCGCCGACAAGCTCATCGAGATGGGCTTCCCGCGTGTGGTCATCGGTTCCACCGACCCCAACGAGAAGGTGAACGGCAAAGGCATCGCCAAACTGCGGGCCGCCGGCATCGATGTCACCGTGGGAGTCCTGAAAGATGAATGTGACGAACTCAACAAGCGTTTTTTCACCTACCACCTCCGACAGCGACCCTACGTCATCCTCAAATGGGCACAGACCGCCGACGGCTACATGGACATTGACCGTACCGCCAACCCTGACGGCAAATACTGGATCACCAACGGCCAAGTGAAGGTGCTCTCCCACCGCTGGCGCAGCGAGGAGCAGGCCATCCTCATCGGATACAATACCTACGTGAACGACCGTCCGCAGCTCACCACGCGGCTTTGGCCCGGAAAAAGTCCCGCCCGCTACATCGCGTGCCGGAATCCCGAAACCGCAGAACCCATCGACGGCTTCACCCTGGTACCCGAAGAACCGGTGTCCGCATTGCAACGGCTCTATGACGACAAAATGCAGTCGGTGATCATCGAAGGCGGGCGCAAGACGCTGGACCGTTACCTCCAAATCGGACTGTGGGACGAAGCGCGGGTGCTGACCGGCGAGCAAATCTGGGGCGCAGGGACAAAAGCCCCGCTTCTCACCAAAGGCAATTGCATGGAAACGACCCTGCTGGACGGGAACAAAGTGGAAATCTACCGGAACACCAATCTCCTATTCGCCTAACTGCCCCACCACAAACCGAGGGCGGCCAAACAGGTCTTGGCGACACTCAACATTTACAAATCCATGATTTTCAAGCAGCTGCTTTAGTTCGGGATGGTAGTCCTCGTGCGTTTCGAGGTAGAGCCGTCCGCCCGGATTCAAGGCAGTGGCGGATTTTTCCGCTATGGCTTCGTAAAAAAGCAACGGACGGTCGTCGGGAACGAACAGGGCCAGCGCCGGTTCATGCTCCAGCACGTTGCGGTGCATCGCCGCCCGGTCCCGCTCCGGCACGTACGGCGGATTGCTGACAATGAGGTCATACCGCCCCGGCAGCGGGGCCTCGCCCAAAATATCGAACTTTAAGAAACGTACAGAAACATTGTTCGTTTCGGCGTTTTCGGCAGCCACCATCAATGCCTCATCCGACACGTCCAACGCCGTAACCGATGCAGCCGGCAGATTTTTGGCCAGTGTCACGGCGATCGCCCCGCTACCCGTCCCGATGTCCAAAACAGAAAGAACCGTACGACCGGCATTTTCTGAAACGATACCGGCCACCAGTTCCTCCGTTTCGGGTCTCGGAATCAGCACCGCCGGCGTCACCTTGAAGGGCAGTCCACAAAACTCCGTTCGTTCCATCACATACTGGAAAGGTTCACCCGAAGCAAGGCGCTCCAAATCCGTTTCCCAGCCATCAGGCAGGGCGGCGGGAAGGTTCATATCCAACAGAAAAAGGTAGTATTCGACACCGAGCCGTTCCTCCACGTAGCGGCGGAACAATGCCTGCGCCTCCCACTGGTCGTACAACGGAATCAGCGACTGCACAAACCGCTGACGGAATTCCAACCTCGTTATAAACATCTGTTATTCAGCGTTTTGCAAAGGAACCGAGTTGTCAATTTCCACACGGATATAGGAAATCAGCGACTGCTGCTCCAACCATTTTTTCTCGTAGAAGGTCTGGATGGAGGTGAGGTACGGGCGTTCTGGATCCGGATTCGAATAAATATCCTCAATGTTTGCCGTCACCTTCCAGCCCTGCTCGGAAGCGGTTTCCAGAAGGTACTCGTACAGCAACCGGCTGTCCGTCTTGAGGTTGATGATTCCTTTTTCACCCCATATTTTTCTGTATCGTTCCACGAAGTTGGGAGAAACAAGACGTCGGTATGGTTTTTTGGGTTGCGGGTCCGGAAAGGTGACCCATATTTCAGAAACCTCGCCGGGGGCAAAGTAGGCCTCGATAGAGTCAATCTGCGTGCGGATGAAGGCAGCATTGGGAATATTTTGCTCAATGGCATCCTTGCAGCCGCGCCACAGGCGGGCGCCCTTCTTGTCGATACCGATAAAGTTGGTGTCGGGATAGCTTTGTGCAAACGCCACGGTATATTCACCGCGCCCGCAACCCAGCTCCACCACAATCGGATGGTCGTTGCCGAAATATTCATGCCATTTCCCTTTCATCGGAAACCCCTCATTGCGGATGTCGTAATGATGATGCTGGAAGAGATTGGTAAAAGTTTCGTTCTCCGCGAACCGTTGAAGTTTATGTTTTTTTCCCATAATTTACTGATACTGATTAATTTCTA
The DNA here is from genome assembly GCA_016285085.1 of Bacteroidales bacterium. GTDB lineage: Bacteria > Bacteroidota > Bacteroidia > Bacteroidales > WCHB1-69 > UBA1756. The sequence continues at coordinate 30,212 of JAEEQA010000018.1, read as the reverse complement.
CAAGTCTTGCGTACTTTCCGCCGAGTTTCAGGAGTTCATCATGCGTACCCGATTCCACAATCCGCCCCTCGTCCAGCACCACGATTTTGTCGGCATTGCGGATAGTGGAGAGCCTGTGGGCGATGACGAGAGTGGTGCGGTTCTGCATCACGCGGTCGAGGGCGGCCTGCACCAGTTTTTCCGACTCGGTATCCATGGCGGAGGTGGCTTCGTCAAGAATGAGGATGGGTGCGTTGCGGAGCACGGCGCGGGCGATGCTGAGGCGCTGCCGCTGGCCGCCCGAGAGGCTCAGGCCCCTGTCCCCTACCGCCGTGTCGAAACCGTCGGGAAGTGCCGCCACGAAGTCGTATGCGTTGGCGACTTTCGCGGCCTCCTCAATCTGTTCGCGCCGGACATTCTCCAAGCCGAAAGCGATGTTGTTGGCCACGGAGTCGTTGAACAGCACCACCTCCTGCGACACGATGGCGAACAGAGAACGAAGGTGCTCTATGTCAATCTGTTTGATATTCGCCCCGTCCATTCGGATTTCACCGGAGGTGAGGTCGTAAAAGCGGGGCAGCAGATCCACCAGCGTGGACTTTCCCGCGCCGGACGCTCCGACCAGCGCCACCACTTCACCCTTTCGGACACGCAGGTTGATGTCACGCAGCACCGGTGTCGTGCCGTAGGCAAAATCGACATTATCGAACTCTATCTCATCTTTGAAATCACTGATGAACAATGGATTTTCAGCATTTTCAATCACCTCGTCGGCATCCAATACCTCGTAGATGCGGTCAAGTGCCGCCACGCCGCGCCGGAAGTTGGAGATGGCGGTTCCCACATTCTTGGCGGGGTTGACAATCATGGCGAAAAGAGCGATGTAGGTGATGAAGAGCGGCGCCGACAGCGTGGAACCGGGCTGGAGCACGAGATATCCGCCAAATACAAGGATAATCATAACGACGGTAACACCAAGGAGTTCACTGAGCGGCGAGGCGAAATCGGTGCGGCGGTAAATCCTCTTTTGGATGCGGGCGAACCCCTCATTGTGCCTCTCGAAGACCGCCTCTGCGTGCGCCTGGGCGTTGAACCCCTTGATGACGCGAAGTCCCGCGATGGTCTCTTCCACATGAGACAGCAGCGTGCCAAGGCGGTCCTTCGCTTCCATTGACTTGCGCCGCAGCGACCGCGAGGCCAGCGAGATAAAGAAGCCTGCCACAGGCAGCAGCACAATGACGAACAGAGTGAGCCGATAGTCCATCACGAAGAGCGCCACCACATATATTAATATGGTAAGCGCGGCCGTAATCAGCATCTGGAAAGCATTGAGGGTTGTGAACTCAATTTCCTGTGTATCGTTCACCGCACGGGAGATGACATCCCCTTTCTTCTGTCCACCGAAATAGGCAAGAGGAAGTATCAGTACCTTGTGGTACATGCGGTTACGGAGGTTTCGGATCACATCGCTGCGGACGGGAGCCAACAGCCACTGCGTAAGGATGAGGAACCCGTTTTTCAACAGGAACAGCACCACGACAAAGATCACAATGGCGGCAAGCGACTCGCGAGTGGCCGACAAAACAACGAAGTGGCCGACGAACTGCATCAACGCTGCGCCGGTAACACTAAGACCTTCCGTCGTACCTTGAAAGAACAGTTTCACCAACGGCTCAATCATCAGCATCGTAAGGATGGAGAAAAGAAGGGAAACCGTGTTAACGAGCACAATAAGAACCAATTTCCATTTATACTCTGCGATAATGGAAAGGAATCTTTGGTTAAACATTTTTACGAAAAGGGTAAAAAAAAGTCGGGGTGACAAGACTCGAACTTGCGGCCTCTACGTCCCGAACGTAGCGCGCTACCAACTGCGCCACACCCCGTGCTTTTGAGGCTGCAAAAATACACTTTTTTTGTTTATCCTTAATCTTCTCCGAAAAACTTTTTCACAATTCACAATATACACGTTCACAATAATATACAACATAAAGAGAAGAAACGCCACAACATTTCCTCTCTTTATGCCAATTAAATATGGAGAATATCCCTACTTCTTTTGCAAATTTCAAATAGTCAAAGCCTGTATCTGATCCTCGTTCAGTCCTGTGGCTTTTGCTATATCGGCAACGGAAAGGCCCATTTCCAAAAGGTTCTTTGCTGTCTGGAGGAGGTGTTTCATTCCTTCTTCCCTACCTTCTTCCCTACCTTCTTCCCTACCTTCTTCCCTACCCTCTTCCCTTGCCAACTTTCGGTTGTACTCAATGGCATCCTTCACATCGTCGTACTCCAAAATACTCTTTGCATACTCTTCCTTTTCCATGTCGCTCAAATTTGACAGTTTGCATTCCTCATACAGCTCCCGAAATGTGGTGTCCGACATCGGGATGTCGCCGTCTGACATCCGCCACATGTTCTTGATCACATAACACCATTTCTCCTTCAGACTTGGGAGCTGCCTAAAATCCATTTGGGCGGCAAATTTAGTCAAATCTATCAAAACGAACACCACCTTTTCAGAAAAATTTCGGTTTTCATCGTCCTTGAGTGCCACATGCTGCATGAACTTGTCCCTCCCCTTCAGGTCGGGCAACGCAAAATCCACAAGAATGACAGAGATGACCTTCGGGAACTTGTACTTGCGGTCGCCTTTCGTCAGCGAGTTGCTGATGGTGCGTGCCGAATAGGCGATAACGCGGTCGCGGATGAACTCCTGGCTTGCCTGCTGCATCTCCACAATGATACGGTCGTCCTTCTTGGTGTTGCAATAGACATCGTAGATCAGCCGCTTCTCTTTTTCGAGCATACCTAACTGCTCCGTTGGACGATAGACAATGTCCCTGATAGTTCCGATGTACTCCTTCAGAAAGGCGTTAAGGAACATAATGAGATTCTTCTTGTAGGCTTCTGTCCCGAAGAAACGTTTGAAGCCAAAGTCAGTCAGAAGGTTGATGTTGGCACTTCCAGCAATTGCACTTTCAATAAAAGAATTTTCCATAGTTGATATTTTAATAAATTTTAAATAATTTCAGTCGCAAATATACGACAACGGAAGAACCTTGCCAATAGGTGTTGAAAAATATTTTATTGTAAATCAACTGGATAAAAAATGCATCTTTTAATAGAAAAGTGGTTCCCTTTTGATGGTGAAACCACAAATGTGTTAAAAAAAGCTATTTTCGAAATTGCCATATTTTGGCATAGGAGATAGAATTTTCGGAGAAAAATCCATATACGTTGCATGGACATGACGAAAAAACGCGTACTTTTGCACGTTTTTTATGGGACGAATTATAGCCATCGATTACGGACAAAAACGAGTGGGGTTCGCGGCTACCGACGAACTCCGCATCTGCGCCAATGCACTGGAAACCGTGCATGTGACGCAGGCTTTCGACTTTCTCAAAAACTATATCGAGAAAGAGAACGTTGATACCATCGTGGTGGGCGAGCCGCGCAAAATGGACAACACGCCCTCCGAATCCACCCGCTTCATCGAGCCGTTCGTCAACCGCGTGAAGAAAGCCTTCCCCAACATTCCCCTTGTCCGCGTGGACGAGCGCTTCACCTCACGGATGGCCTTCCAGACGATGATCGATGTAGGGCTGAAAAAGAAAGACCGCCAGGACAAAGCTCTGGTGGACAAGATCAGTGCCGTCATCATTCTCCAGACCTATTTGCAGCAACTTGATATAGAAAACGAAAGAAATAATAGTACCCTATGATATTACCTATTTGTGTTTACGGCAACCCCGTATTGAGAAAAAAATCAGTGGAGGTTTCAATGGAACCGGCCGAACTGAAACAGTTAGTGAGCGACATGTTTGAAACGATGTACCACGCCAACGGCGTCGGCTTGGCCGCCCCGCAGATCGGCAAGTCGCTGCGGCTGTTCGTCATCGACTCCGAACCGTTCAAAGAGCTGTACCCTGACGAGGAGGTACGCAAGCTCGCCTTCGTCAATCCCGTGATCACCAAACGTTACGGCGAAGAGTTCGCCTTCAACGAAGGCTGTCTCAGTCTGCCCGACATCCACGAGGATGTGATGCGCCCCTCCACCATCGAGATTACCTACTACGATGAGGATATGCAGCCACACACCGAAACCATCAGCGGCGGCGTGGCCCGCATCATCCAGCACGAGTACGACCACATCGAGGGCATGGTCTTCACCGACCACCTTTCCAACCTCAAGAAAATGATCCTCAAGCGGAAACTCACCGACATCGCCTCCGGGAAAACGCACCCCGCCTACAAAACCAAACTGAAATAACGGACGATATGAAACTGCGGTTTTTCGCACTGCTTTTGCTGGCTATGGCCTTTTGCTCCTGCGGTTCAAAACAGGATTTCTCCCGTTCAGAAACCGATGTAACCGATTTGGGATCAAAGGAATACAACAATTCAAAAGAATTGATTGAATTGTACCATCACGCCGACTCCCTCGTCAAAATCGGGCAGATTGACACAAAAAAAATGCAGCTTTTCGTGGACAAGGCAACCGAGTACGCCACTCTTCATCCCGACGACACGCTCGGTCCCCACTTTCTGCTCTACGCCGGCATCTTCCAGATGGATGTCGCCCTTTCCACCCCGTCGGAAAGCAAACGGAACGCCCGCTTTTTCCAATCGGTTGAGATTTTCAACAAACTTACGGAGCAATATCCCGACTATCGCAACCTCCCCTACTGCTACTATTACAAGGGACAGATATACGAAAACATGCGGCGCACAAGCGACGCCGAGGGCGAGTACCGCGAGCTGGTACACCGCTACCCCGACACCGACCTCGGCCGCAACATCGCCGAATACCTGAAAGTGCAGGGATACGAAAAATCCTCCGACGACATCATGCACGAAATCAAGAAAAAATGAACATCAGCGGCATCATCACCACCCTGAATGAAGAGGCGAACATCGCCGACGCCATCGCATCGCTGCGGCAGGTCTGCGACGAAATCGTGGTCGTGGACTCCGAAAGCACCGACCGGACGGTGGAAATCGCCCGTGAGCTAGGCGCGAAGGTCTATCTCCAGCGGTATCTCGGCGACGGCATCCAGAAAAACGTCGCCCTGAAGTATGTCACCAACCGCTGGGTGCTGAGCATCGACGCCGACGAGCGGCTCAGCGACGAATTAGTGGCATGGATCCGCAGCACCGACTTCGAGACGACCCCTTACGACGGGTTCGCCGTGCGCCGCCGCAACTACATCGGCAGCCGCTGGGTGAAAAGCTGCGGCTGGTATCCCGACCACCTTGTGCGGCTCTACCGCCACGACAAGCTCCGTTTCCGCGACGTGAAACAGCACGCCTTCGTCCCGACCGACAACACACTGGAAATCAAGGCAGACCTCATCCACTACCGGTACAAAAACTGTGGTGAGCTGTTCTCAAAACCCGCCCGCAACTACAGCACGCGGGGGGCCAAAATTCTCTATTTGCAAGGCAAGAAAGCCAACGCCTTCACGCCGTTCTGGCACGGCACGGCGGCCTTCCTCAGCAACTACTTCCTCCGCGGCGGCATCCTCGGCGGCGTGGACGGCTTCACCCTCTCCCTCGCCATCGCCTGCAACAGCTACCTGAAGTATGCAAAACTTCTTGAATACCAAAGAGACCCACAAGTGAGAGAGGCAGAGAATTTCGACAATGTATGGTAATTGGATTTCAGTGGGCAGTAGCGTCGCGGTGAACCGCATTTCTATAGGTAAACTGTAATAAAATAGCAAAATGGAAGAGCGGCTGTGGACTGTGAATTATGTGAAGGTATGGGTGGCGAATTTCATGATTTTCTTTTCATTCATGCTGCTCACGCCGCTGTTGCCGCTGTACCTGAAAGAAACGTTTGACGCGAACAAGGACACCATCGGGATGGTGTTGAGCGGTTACGCACTGACCGCCCTCATCATCCGTCCGTTCAGCGGCTTTTTTGTGGACAGTTTTCCAAGAAAAAGGGTATTGTTAATCAGTTACTTCCTGTTTTTCAGTTTCTTTGCCGGCTACCTCGTGGCGGGCAGTCTGCTGCTGTTTGCCATCATCCGCACGCTGCATGGTGCACCGATGGGTGCGACCACCGTGGCCAACAGCACCGTCGCCATTGACGTGCTGCACCCGACACGGCGGGCCGAAGGGATTGGCTACTACGGGCTGAGCAACAACATCGCCTCTGCCATTGCACCGGCCATCGCCATCTACCTTTTGCAGCAGACCCACAGCTACGACCTGCTGTTCTGGATCGCGCTGCTGACGGCGGGATGCGGTTTTGCCATCAACAGCACACTGAAGCTCAAGCCGAAGGAGTTGGTCAAGGACAAGCCGAAACTGTCGTTGGACCGGTTCTTCCTGCTAAAGGGCTGGAGCGAGTGCGCGGTGATGCTCTGCCACGCCTTTGCCTACGGCATCGTTTCCACCTATGTGGCCATCTACGGCAAAGAGGAACTCGGCGTGACGGGTGGCACGGGCATCTTCTTCGCCCTGCTCTCCATCGGGCTGATCGTGTCGCGGCTGATTGGAAGTCCGTCGCTGCGCAGGGGGCGGGTGGCGCAGAATGCCGCCGTCGGTCTTGTCGTCGCCTTCTCGGGCTATGTGCTGTTTGCCGCCGTCCACACCCTGTGGGCCTACTATGCCGCCGCCCTGATCATCGGATTAGGCAGCGGGCACATGTACCCGGCCTTCCAGACAATGTTCATCAATCTTGCGCCGCACACACAGCGGGGCACAGCCAACTCCACACTGTTCATCTCGTGGGACACGGGACTCGGCCTCGGTGTATTGGCGGGCGGCGTCACAGCCGAGCATTTCGGCTATCACAGCGCCTTCTGGTTTGCCGCCGCCATCTACCTCGCAGGCACGGTCGGCTTCTTCGCCTATGTGCGAGGACATTTCACGAAAAATAAATTACGGTAAAATACAGAGGATCAATAGCCTTCCAGCTGACGCATCCGCCGTTTGCCGATTTTCCAAAGGATAATATCAAAAATGATGAAACCGACAAGGCATACGCCCTGCAGGGCTTCCGACACGTTGGCCACCATCAGAAGGCCGTCAAAAATTCCGTGCAGCAGCATCGGGACAAGAAACGCCATCAGCATGTTCCAACTTCGGTTCTTGTAGAATTTGGCCAAAGCGAAGAAGTAGCCCATCACCACGGCAAACAGGAAATGCGCCGGAACCGACAGCAACGCACGCATGACTCCCGTCCCCACACCGCTACCGAATACATACATGATGTTTTCAACGCCCGCAAAACCCAGCGACACGAAGGCCGCATAGACAATGCCGTCGAAATACTCGTCAAAGTGGCGATTGCGCCAAATGAGCAGGTACAACGCCAGCAACTTGAACCCCTCCTCCGTACAACCAGCCACCACAAATGCCGTGTACAACGCCCCATTCACCCCGTCATACGGACACACCGATTGCAAAAAATTTTCCACCAAGACAACAGGAATGGTCGTCAACGCCCCGCAAAGCAGCGCCAGCAAAAGCAGCGACAACGGTTCACGCTGAAAGCGATCCTTGATGTAAATATAGGTGGCCAAAGCGATTACCGGAAGAATGGCCAAGGCAAGTAGCAACATAACGATGATCTATGAAAAAAAAGATAAAAAAAGGCCCCATTTTACAGAGGCCTTTTACATGATGTCGGTTCGGATTACTCCTCGGCTTTCAGCGTGGCGTCCACGAAAACGCGGGTGGCCAGCTCTTTGTCGAGGGCGTACATGGCGGCGTGGTCCTTCTCAATCATCTTCACGGTGTTGAGGAGTTCCTCGGCGTTGGCCTCTTCCTCCACCTGCTCGTCGATGTACCAATTCAGGAAGTTGATGGTGGCATAGTCCTTGATTTCGTGGGCAGTGTCCATCAAACCATTGATGAGGGAGGTGACTTTGCGCTCGTGGTTCAGCGTGTCGTTGAAGACGGCGGCGCAGGATTTCCAGTTGGTATCGACCTTGGCGATGGGTTTGAGCTTCACCTCGCCGCCGCGCTCGTGGATATAGCGGAACATCTTCATACCGTGGGAAATCTCCTCCTGATACTGCACGTACATCCAGTTGGCGAAACCGGGAAGGTTGTTCTGGGTGAACCAAGCGGACATGCTCAGGTAAAGGTATGCGGACCAGAATTCGGCATTGATCTGGTCATTGATCTCTTTTTGCATTCTTTCGTTAATCATAATCAGGAAAATTAAAAATTAATAAGTTTAAAATTAAAAATAAAAAGGTCGTATAAAACGACCTTTTTTTCTACTATTCAAAAGAAAGGATTGCTTTCTTAATCAGCTCGATAGCCTCACGGAGTTCCTCTTCGGAGATGACCAACGGGGGAGCGAAGCGGATGATGTGCTGATGGGTCGGTTTGGCGAGCACGCCGAGTTCCTTCATCTTTTCGCAGACGTCCCAAGCCTCCTTGCCGTTCTTCGGGCGGATGATGATGGCGTTGAGCAGACCTTTACCGCGCACCTGCTGGATCATGTCGCTCTTCACGCTGTTCATCTCGTCGCGGAAGATCTTGCCGAGGTATTCGGCGCGTTCAGCGAGTTTCTCTTCCTTCACAACCTCAAGGGCGGCGATGGCCACGCGGCAGGCGATCGGATTGCCGCCGAAGGTGGAGCCGTGTTCACCGGGCTTGATGTTGAGCATGATGTCGTCGTCGGCCAGGACGGCGGAAACGGGCATCGTGCCACCGGAAAGGGCCTTGCCGAGCACCAGGATGTCGGGGCGGACACCTTCGTGGTCGCAAGCCAGCATGCGGCCCGTACGGGCGATACCGGTCTGCACCTCGTCGGCGATGAACAGGACGTTCTTGGCCTTGCAGAGGTCGTAGGATTTTTTCAGATAACCGTCATCGGGAACATAGACACCGGCCTCGCCCTGGATGGGTTCGAGAATGAAACCGGCCACGTTCGGATCCTCCAACGCTTTCTCCAAAGCGGGAATGTCGTTGTAGGGGATCTTGACGAAACCCGGGGTGAAGGGGCCGTAGCCGCCGTAAGCCTCGGGATCGGTGGACATGGAAACGATGGAGATGGTGCGGCCGTGGAAGTTACCGTCGCAAACGATGATCTTGGCCTGGTTTTCCGGAAGACCTTTCTTCATGTAAGCCCACTTGCGGCAGAGCTTCAGGGCGGTCTCGTCAGCTTCGGCGCCGGAGTTCATCGGGAGGACCTTGTCGTAACCGAAGGTTTCGGTGACATACTTCTCGTACGGTCCGAGGCAGTCGTTGTAGAATGCGCGGGAGGTGAGGGTCACCTTCTGGCACTGGTCGATCATAGCCTCCACGATTTTGGGATGGCAATGACCCTGGTTCACTGCGGAATAAGCCGAAAGGAAGTCGAAATAACGCTTGCCTTCCACGTCCCACATGAAGGGACCTTTCGCTCTGGAAATAACGACGCCAAGTGGATGGTAGTTATGGGCACCGTAGCGGGCCTCCATATCCATGGCTTGCTTGCTTGATGTGATTTTTTCTGCTGCCATAATTTTAGGTTTGTTTTATAAATGAATAATTTGAATTTCCTGTTTCAAAAAACGCGCAAAAGTACAAATAAATTCTATACGCTTGTGGGAGATTTTTCAAATATTTTGCGATATTCTGCAACACGTCATAAAAATGTTTTTTTGCTAAACGTCAATCCTTTTGCACTGGTTTATCACAAAACAACCTGTTGCGGATCCTCCTGCTATTCTATCGCACCACCAGTTTTTTTTGCGCCACGCTGCCGTCGCCCGCCACGATGCGGACCACATACACGCCGGCACGCAGGCCGCTGACGGGGATGTCGAGCCGCTCCGCTGCCACCGACGGGAACGACAGGCACTTCCGTCCCGTCACGTCATAGACTTCCACCGCACGCATCATCCCTCCGGAAACCGTCACCCGCTCCGAGGCGGGGTTCGGAGTGAGCAGGAACGACGGAACTGATTGTGTACCTGCCTCTTTGATTCCTGTGGTTCCCTCCACGAACAGCAGCAGCGTCACCAGGCTGTCGCAGTCGTCGGGATAGGGCGTACGGCGCGTGAAGACGTAGTCGCCGGCGTACGACGACGGAAGGGTGATGTCAAAACCGTTGGCGGTGTAGCGCTCCCCTGCCCTCGCCGTGTCCAACACCGTCCGCTCGCGATAGCATTTTTCCCCGTGGACACAGATGTTGTCGAACTTGATGTTCCCGCTGATGTGCGTGGCCCCGTCAATCGTGATTTTCAGGAAGATGGTGTCCACGCCGTCCCACTCCGCACCCGAACGGAACAGATGGGAGCTGAAGCGGTTGGCAGCCCGGTCGGCCGAGTCGATTTCGTATGTCCCGAGGAAATGGTCAAAAGCCGTATCCAACGGATCCACGACATTCCAAGCGCAGCTCACCTGGCTGAAACCGGTGTTGGTAGCCGATGTTGAAAACCTTACAGAAACATTGGTGTAAAGGCGGGTGGAGAACCCCACCACGAAAGTCTTGCCGTTGGCATAGTAGTTCTTGAACGAGAGCGAGTAGCCCGCTGTTGCGTCGGGGCGAGGGTCGCCGATGCTACTCCCGTATGCCGTGAGTCCCTGAAGCTGGTTGTTCGGGAAATAATCGGAGCCGTGGGAGCCGTCGAACCAGATGCGGGCAGATCCCTGCGTGTCGCCGTAGTCGGCGGGAACGGAGCGTGCGGCGTAATAGTCGGCGCTGTCGATACGGTCGAAGGTCCAGCCGAGGAACGCCGGCTCGCCCGAGACGATGACCAGCACCGTATCGCGGAGGTAGGTGCCTCCTATGGCCTGCAGGTTGCGGAGCGTGAGGTAGGCGGTGGCGCCGAAGTCAAGCGGTGTGGCAAGGTGCAGCAACAGTCCGCCCGCAGTATCGGTGTCCACAGAGCCGACCCCGTTTCCGGGGATGACGTAGTGGTTGAGCGCGGCGGTGGAAGCGGGCGACATCACGCTGTCGAAGCCGATGCTGACCGTGGCGGCATCCACCACCTCGCAGCGGGTGACGCGGGGCCTGACCAGCGTGTCGGGTTCCATCGTGAACACCGCACTTCCCTCCCCCCAAATCAGGTCGGCCAGTTCGGGGAAGTCGATGAACGGGTTGCGGTTCCCCTGCCAGTTGCGGTAAATTCCTTCATTGCGGTTGCGCTCCTTCGCGCTCACCGGATCGAGGCGGTGCCACGCGAGCAGCATCTCCAACGCCCAGTCCTTCAACTGCGAGCGGTAGGTCATCGGGCCGTCCTCCATAAAGGTCTCATCCTCATATTTATAACGAACTGCCATATAGAAAAACGAGCGGGCGATGTCGCCTTTGTAGGCATCCACCGGCTCGTAGGCCGTTACTTCGGGCGCATTCGGATAGGCGTTTTGCCCCAACTTGGCGCCGTTGGCGAAGGTTCGCACCGTTTCATCCGCCGACACCACGCCGTAGGGGTTGTCATTCCGCAGTTGGTTCACATAGCCGTCGGTGGGATAGATTTGGAAAAGGTCGGAAAAGAAAGGTTCGTTGCTGATGGAGTACGATCCCGTGCCGCCCATCCACGAGTTGCAGAAGCTGTGTTCGCGCTGCATGCAGTCGCACTCGTAAGCGGCGCCGGAGCCAAGTGGCAACGCGTGGGTCGGCGTGGGACGCCAGTGGCAGCTGTCGGTGTAAATGTCCCAGATGTCGCCGTTCGGGAACGTGTCGAGCATCACATAAATATAACGAAGGTCATCGTACGTCTGCCGTTCATGCCCCTTGATGATTTCGTGCAGGGTGTCCTGCAAAGCCACTCCGCGCAGTCCGAGCGCACGGCGGTAGTACTCGTTCACATCCTGCGCAAGGACAGAAACGGCGGAAATCAGCAACATTATGGTGAAAAACAGGCACTTTTTCATTTTTCAAATCAGATAAAACCAGCAAAAACAGGCGGCAAAAGTACAATTTTTCAGGGAAAAACGGCAAACCGAAGGCACCAATTATTGACACAAAACATTACGCAGTACATAACTGCATTTTATTTAAAGATGCAGTACAAGGTATCTCTACTTTTATTGTATCTTTGCGAACTTTTTGCAAGAAAAAATTTTCACAATAATAAATTAAAAACCAACAAATTATGAAATACGATGTCATCGTCATCGGGAGTGGTCCCGGAGGTTATGTGGCGGCCATCCGTGCCAGCCAGCTGAATATGAAAACCGCCGTCGTGGAATGCGGCGAACTGGGCGGCATCTGCCTCAACTGGGGCTGCATCCCCACCAAGGCCCTGCTGAAATCGGCACAGGTCTATAACTACCTGAAACACGCAGAAGCCTACGGGGTTGCGCTCGACTCCCCCGCCCGCCCCGACTTCGAGGCGATGGTGCGCCGCAGCCGCGGTGTCGCCGACCAGATGAGCAAGGGCGTCCAGTTCCTCCTGAAAAAGAACAACGTCGATGTCATCGAAGGGTTCGCCACCCTGACCAACGACCGCAAGGTGTCCGTCAGCAAGAGCGACGACACCACCGAGGTGTTCGAAGCCGACCACATCATCCTCGCCACCGGCGCACGCTCCAAGGAGCTGCCCCACATCAAACAGGACGGCGAGAAAATCATCGGCTACCGCATGGCCCTCACCCTCCCCAAACTGCCTGAAACGATGGTGGTGATGGGCTCCGGCGCCATCGGCAGCGAGTTCGCCCACTTCTACTCCTCCCTCGGCACCAAGGTCACCATCGTGGAGTTCCTGCCCAACCTCGTGCCCGTGGAAGACGAGGAGATTTCCAAGCAGCTGGAACGCGCCTTCCGCAAGAACGGCATCAAGGTGATGACATCCTCCTCCGTGGAGAGCGTGGACACCTCCGGCGAAGGCTGCCTCGTCACCGTGAAGGACGGCAAAGGCAAAATCACTGAAATCCAGTGCGACATCGTCCTTTCCGCCGTCGGTGTCGTCACCAACCTCGAAGCCCTCAACCTGGATGCACTCGGCATCACCGTGGAACGCGGCAAGGTGGTGGTGGACGATTTCTACCGCACCAACTGCCCCGGCGTTTACGCCATCGGCGACATCGTGAAGGGTCCCGCCCTCGCGCACGTTGCCTCCCACGAGGCGCTTGTCTGCGTGGAGAAGATCGCCGGCCTCAACCCCACCCCCGTCGATTACAGCAACATTCCCGGCTGCACCTACACGTCGCCCGAGATCGCTTCGGTCGGCCTTACCGAGAAGAAGGCCCTCGAGGCGGGCTACGAACTGCGCATCGGCAAGTTCCCCTTCACCGCCTCCGGCAAAGCCACCGCTTCCGGCAACCGCGACGGCATGATCAAGCTCATCTTCAACGCGAAAACCGATGAAATTCTCGGCTGCCACATGATCGGCGAAAACGTCACCGAGATGGTGTCGGGCATCGTCATCGCCCGCCAGCAGCACGTCAAGGGACCCGAAATCATCCACGCCGTGCATCCGCACCCCACCCTCTCCGAAGCCATCATGGAGGCCGCGGCCAACGCCTACAACGAGTGTGTCCACCTCTAATCCATGAGCACACTGAAACCCCATACGATGAAAATAGCCCTCTGGGAACTTGACCCGGAGGGCTTTCACATCGTCACCTCAGGACGATTGCACGGCACCCCCGTACGCCTGCTTATCGACACCGGCGCCAACCACAGCTGCTTCGACCGAAACTTTATTGAATCACTACAAATACCAATAGACGAGACAGATAAAGACGATGTAAACATCGGCATCGGTGGCAATGAATTCCAATCGGACATCCTGACCATTTCCCATTTCAAGATCGGACGGATTCTGGTGCCGCCCTCCCCTTTCCGCCTGCTCGACCTCCAACCGGTTTGCGCCGCATACGAAAATGTAGGTTTCAAAACCATTCACGGAATCATCGGCGGCGACCTGCTGCACCGTTTCCACGCCGTTATTGACTACGGGAACAAAACATTAACCTTATACAAATAACCCGCCATGCCCGAAGAAACCACCGACCACATCATCCTCGGCATCGACCCCGGCACCAACATCATGGGGTACTCGCTGCTGAAAACGCACGCGCGCAACAGCGAAATCATCACGCTGGATGTCATCAACCTGAAGAAACAGCCCGACCAAAGCGCCAAGCTGAAGATGATTTACGAAAGCACGCGAGAACTGATTGAAACCTATCATCCTGACATCTTGGCGATTGAAGAACCCTTTTACGGCAAAAACCCGCAGTCGATGCTGAAGCTGGGGCGGGCGCAGGGCGTGGTCATCGGCGCGTGCCTGCACGCCGGACTGGAAGTCCACGAATATACCCCGCGCCGCATCAAGCAGGCCATCACGGGCAAAGGCGCGGCCTCGAAGGAGCAGGTGGCGGCGATGCTCCACTCGATGTACACCTTCTCGACGGAGACGAAATATCTGGACGCCACCGACGCCCTCGCCGCCGCCGTGACACACCACCTCCAGAACCGCATCGTCATCAATACAGGAAAAGCCTCCGGCTGGGAGGCGTTCCTGTCGCAGCACAAGGATAGGATTATCGGGTAATGTAGAGACGCAAAATTTTGCGTCTCTACAATTCACAGAATACCCCAGAACAACGTAGAGACGTCATCCTATGGCATCTCTACATTTTTGTCTAACAAATTCCCTATTGGTAGTTTCAGGATAGTTTAGTGGCAGCCGTGGTGACTGCATCCGCCCTCGTGGCCGGCACAACCGACACCGGAGTCGCACACCTTTCCTGACAAGAAGTCGTTGACCAGCTGACGGATATCGCCCTTGCAACCGCGCACCACACGGATCTGCTGCGCCTCCAGCACATTCTTGGCGCCGTCGCCCATATTTCCCGCCAACAGGATGGTGACCCCTTTCTCGCGGAGCACGGAGGCAATGTTGGACTTGCATCCGCAGCCTTCGCCCGCCGGCAGGGTTTCTTCGCCGACAATCTTCTTGTCCCTGATTTCAAAAATCGTGTAATGGTCGCAATGCCCGAAATGGTCATCCACATGGTTATCGACGGTGGGAACAGCGATTTTGAGGACATTGTCCTTGCGCTCCGGCAGCGCCTCGGCGAACTCCACCACCTGGTCGGCGATGCGCTCGAAGCACTCCCCTATCACCTTGTTGGTATTGGAAAGCAGGCAGTCCTGGTTTTCCACTTCCTCCACATCCTGGATTAGCGGAATCTGGGCAAGCAGTTTCGTATGGAACTCATCGGCGAGCTTCTGGCCGCCGCCCTTGCCGAACAGCAGGTACTTCTCCTCGGGGTGCTCCTTCGGGGTGAACCACGACATGTTCTCCACGATGCCGATAATCGGCAGGTTCATCTTGGCGGGCGAGAACATCTCCGCGCCTTTGCGGGCGTCGTTCACGGACAGCACCTGCGGCGTGGTGACAACAATGGCACCTTCCACCACAAACTGCTGCATCATTGATATTTGGATATCGCCGGTACCTGGAGGGAAGTCCACCACAAGGTAGTCCAACTGGCCCCACTGGGTCTTGGTAAGCAGCTGTGCCAAGGCACTGGCTGCCATAGGTCCGCGCCAAATCACCGCCTGACTATTGTCCACCAACAGTCCGAGCGAGATGATCTTCAATCCGAACTTCTCCACGGGCAGGAAGTACTCCTCCTCGCCGACGTAGGTGGCATTCACCCGCTCGTTCTCAATGCCGAACATCTTGTGAATGGACGGACCATAAATATCTGCATCCATCATACCTACACGATAACCTTGCTTCGCAAGCGTCAGCGCGAGGTTCGCCGCCACGGTGGATTTACCGACACCGCCTTTTCCAGAGGCAACAACAATGATGTTTTCAATTCCTTCAATTCTGTTTTTTGCAATCATGCAATTTCCGTTACAAGCCATATTTTTTTGTTATTAGTGATTAGGGTATAGGGGTTAGGGGTTAGTATAAACGATGGTAAGAGGTATGAGGTTTAGTATGTAGAGACGTCACATTGTGGCGTCTGAGGGGATGAGGTAATAGGCATGAGGTTTGTGGAGGGATGTTTGAAGAGAGGATTGCGCGTAAGCAACCTCCTACCTTCTACCTTTTACTTTCTACTGGATTAAAGAGCGAATTCAAGGACAGCGAAGCCTATAGCGATGAGGAAGGTCACCAGCAGGATGCCGCGTCCGGTAAGATCGAATTTGAGCTTCAGCAGATAGTACCGGATGACGAACACGCTGGGGACAATGCTCAGCAGGATGAATTTCTTGATCAGGTCAAGGTTGAGGATGTCCAACGGCTTTCCCGCGGCGGTCAGCACAAGATAAACCAGTCCATAGAGAACACCGAAGGTGAGAGCCGGGACACAGATTCCCAGCAGGATTCCCATCAGCCATGAGTCGCGGCGCAGTTTTTCCAAAATATCTCTCATATCTCAAAGAATTTGAAATACAATAACACTAATTCATCCGATTTATTGTGGGTTCGTATCCCAAAGAATAATCTCCTCCATATCTTTGTTGTAAAACTTGTACTGGAGAAGGTGTGAATTGGAGTTCTGTCGCAGACGAATCCATTTTTTGTATTTGAGGTACCATTTCATCTGTTTGGAAACGAACCCCTTCGTGAGGTACGCATAAAGGAACGGATGCACTTCGATGGTGATTTTGGGCTCGCTCTGCTTATAGATCAGGAACTCAATGATGTTCTCGATACTCTCTTCAATGAGGATGGCCGGCTTGATTTTGCCGGTGCCGTGGCAGACGGGGCATTGTTCAAGGGTGTCGATGGTGGTGACGGGACGCAGGCGCTGGCGGGTGATCTGCATCAGTCCGAACTTACTGAGAGGCAGGACGGTATGGCGAGAGCGGTCGCCGGCCATCAGTTCGTTCATCCGCTTATAGAGAAGGGTACGGTTGGCGGCGGTGGCCATGTCGATGAAGTCGATGACGATGATGCCGCCGATGTCGCGCAGGCGCATCTGGCGGGCAATTTCCTCAGCAGCGGCGAGGTTGACCTGTATGGCGTTTTCCTCCTGCGAGTTGGACGACTTGACGCGGTTGCCGCTGTTCACGTCGATCACGCACAAGGCTTCGGTCTGCTCGATGATCAGGTAGATGCCGTTCTTGATGGTGACAATCTTGCCGAAGGAGCCCTTGATCTGCTTGGCAACGTTGAAGTGTTCGAAAATGGGCTGCTTTTCCTTGTACAGTTTCACGATGTCGGCATCGTTCACCTTATCGGAGAAGGAGCGGATATAGTTACGCACCTCAATGTATATCTCCTTGTTGTCCACATAGATGGCATGGAACGAATCGTTAAGGAGGTCTCGGATGAGAGCGGTTGTGCGGTCGAGTTCGGTGGCTACTTTGGCCGGGGCTTCGGCGCCGATAAGGTTGGCCGTCATTGCCTGCCAGCGGGTGACCAACTGCTTGATGTCGTTCTCCAGTTCTTCGGCAGTCTTTCCCTGTGCAATGGTACGGATGATGATGCCGAAGTTCTTGGGCTTCAAGCCAGTGACAATTTGGCGGAGGCGCTTGCGCTCCGTGTTTCCCTTGATTTTCTGGGAGATGAACACCTTGTCGCCGAACGGCACGAGTACGGCGTAGCGTCCGGCGAACGAGATTTCGGTGGTGATGCGGGGGCCCTTGGTGGAGATGCACTCCTTGGCGATCTGCACGAGCAAGGTCTGTCCGGGTGTGATCACATCCGTGATCTTGCCTCCTTTTTCAACGGAGGGCTGCTTTTCAATGGCGGAAAGGTTGCGTCGGCCGCCGCCGATGACGCTCTTGACATACTCGTTCATCGTGCGTGTGGTGACGCTCAGGTCCATATAGTGGAGGAATGCGTCCTTGTCGCTGCCGATGTTGACAAAGGCGGCGTTGAGCCCGGGCATGATTTTCCGGACTTTTCCGACAAAGACGTTACCGACGCAGAACTGCTCCGAGGGGGTTTCGCGGTGGAGCTCCACCAGCCGTTTGTCCTCCAACAGTGCAATCTGCACATAGTCGGGGTGATTGGCAATAACTAGTTCTTTCGTAATTTCAGGCATAGTACATTTAAGTGCGGGAGACAAAAATGAAAAAAACTAAACTGCGGGGAGTTGCCCCGCAATTTAGTTTCAGTCGATACATAAGAAGCTTACTTCTTCTTATGTCTGTTCTTTCTCAAGCGTTTTTTGCGCTTGTGGGTTGACATCTTATGTCTTTTTCTCTTTTTACCGCTTGGCATAGTTGTAAAATTATAAGGTTAATTATTTGTTTTTAACAACGTTCACAAAAGTTTTGCAAGGTTTGAATGCGGGGATCTTGTGAGCGGGGATGACAATCGTGGTTTTCTTGGAGATGTTGCGGGCGGTCTTCTGGGCGCGTTCCTTCACGATAAAGCTGCCAAAACCTCTCAGATATACATTCTCGTCAGCGGAGAGAGATTTCTTCACGGAATCCATGAAGGATTCGACGACAGTCTGAACGGCGTTTTTGTCAATACCGGTTTTGTTGGCGATTTCGTTTACGATTTCTGCTTTAGTCATAACTTTTAATGATTAAATTTAATGAATGTTTTTACGAATAACTCTCTTTAAAATTTGAGGGTGCAAAAATACACATTTTATTTTATTCTGTATCTTTATCTTACAAAAAAAAATATTTTTTTAAATCTCTGCCCGAATCTTGTCGGCGAGGCGGCTTGCACCGATGCGAAAGTACTCATTGGTGAGCCATTTTTCACCGAGGACATTCTCCAGAATTTTCAGAAACTGGATGGCCGTGGGCGCGTCGGCGATGCCTCCAGCGGGTTTCATGCCCACCATTTTCCCCGTTTTTTCGTAATTTTCCTTGATGGCATCCAGCATAACGAGGAAGGATTCGGGGGTGGCGTTAACTTTAATTTTGCCAGTGGAAGTCTTGATGAAATCGGCACCGGCGGCGATGGCGATCTGCGACGCTTTATATATATTGTCTGCCGTTCCCAACTCACCTGTTTCGAGAATCACCTTGAGGTGGGCGGTCCCGCAGGCGGCCTTGATGGCGGCAATCTCATTATAGACCGTACGGTAGTCGCCTTCGAGGAACTTGCCGCGCGAAATCACCATGTCGATCTCGTCCGCGCCCTGCGCCACCGCGTAGGCAACTTCGGCCACCTTGATCTCGATGGGGCTCTGGCCCGCCGGAAAAGCGCCGGCCACGCACGCCACACGCACGGGCGTACCCTTGAGGATGGACTTGGCCTGCGCCGCAAACGGAGGATAGACACACACCGCCGCCGTGGTCTTGATATTTAATTTTTCGTCTTCAAAAGCAAGGGCCTTTTCGCACAAATTCCGGACTTTTTCCGCATTGTCGGAGCCCTCCAACGTGGTCAAATCAATCACGTTCAAAATAAAGCGGTAGGCTTCGGGAAGGGTGAAGTATTTCAGCTCAGAAGACTGATACTCAGCGAGTCGCGCTTGGATTTCCGCATCGGAAAAGGGATAACTGACAGGTTCAATATATGCCATGTTTTTTATTTATTAAATGAGCTGCAAAGATACAATATTTATTTGTTTTAGTCTGAAAGTCAAACAAATAAAAAAACGCCGCAACCAATGCGACGTTCCTTGTAGCGGGGGCAGGACTCGAACCTGCGACCTCCGGGTTATGAGCCCGACGAGCTACCACTGCTCTACCCCGCTAAATCGGCTGCAAAATTACAACTGTTTTCGTTATCTTCATCCAGCTTACAAAAATTTTTTTCACCCACGAAACAAAATTATTTAGTACTTTTGCCTCGCTTTGTATAATTTCTGCCAAAAAGTTTTTTTGACAATAATTAATTTTGAACCAAACCTTTAACGATAATATGAACTGGAAAAGACTCTTATCGAAGTCACTTTTTATAGGATTTGTTTCACTTCTGTCCATTGTTATTCTGTTCAGCGGCTGTCGCAGAAAGAACAAATCCGCCGATGCATACGGCGTTTTCGAGGCGACCGAAATCACAGTTTCATCCGAAAGCAACGGCCGTCTGCTGGAATTCACCGTGGAGGAAGGGCAGTTCTGCCACAAGGGCGACGTTCTCGGCCACATCGACTCGGCGCAAATCTGCCTGCAGATACAGCAACTGGAGTCCGCCATCCGCGCAACTCTCGCCAGCCGCCCCGACATCCCGTCGCAGTTGAACACCCTGCAGGCACAACTCCAAACCCTTGAGCGCGAAAAGGAACGTGTGTCCACTCTCGTGGAAGCCAACGCCGCCACCACCAAGCAGTTGGACGACGTAAACGCCCAGATCTCCATCGTGAAAGGTCAGATTTCCGCCACCAAGTCGCAGCTGAACACGCAGTCGGCAGCCATCCTCGAAAACGTGGAAGCCCAGCGTTTCCAAGTGATGCAGCTCCAAAACGCCCTTGAAAAATGCACCATCAAGGCACCCATCAACGGAACCATCCTCAAGAAATACATCCAGCCTAACGAACTGGCTTTCCAGGGAAAACCCCTTTTTAAAATCGCTGACGTAACCAACATGTCCATAAAGGTTTACGTCACGGAAGACATGCTCTCCGACATCCAGCTTGGACAGAAAGCGGATATCCATATCGACACCCGCGACAGAAAGAACGACAAGGTGATGGAGGGGACGGTGCGCTGGATTTCCGACAAGGCCGAATTCACGCCCAAGATGATCCAGACCAAGAAGGAACGGGCCAACATGGTATATGCCGTACGCATCTCCTTCAAGAACGACGGCAGCGCCAAAATCGGGATGCCCGGCGATGTCAATTTCAAGTAGTTGATACCAAGCAATCTATGGCAGTCATCAGCGTTCATGACATCATCAAGAGCTACGGACACATCCGCGCACTGAAAGGTGTCTCTTTCGATGTGGAGGAAGGCGAGGTTTTCGGCGTGGTCGGGCCCGACGGCGCGGGGAAATCCACCCTGTTCAACATCCTGACCACCCTGCTGCTGCCCGACTCCGGCACAGCCACCGTCCTCGGACGCGACCTGTTCAAAGAGTACCTTGAAATCCGCAAAAACATCGGTTACCTGCCCGGCACCTTCTCCCTCTATCCCGACCTGACGGTGGAGGAGAACCTCATCTTCTTCGCCACCATGTACCAAAGTTCCATCCGAGAGAACATGTCCATCATCAAGCCGATATGGCAGCAGCTGATGCCCTTCAAGAAACGCCCCGCAGGCAAGCTGTCGGGCGGCATGAAGCAAAAACTGGCCCTCTGCTGCGCCCTCATCCACAAGCCGACCCTGCTGTTCCTCGACGAACCGACCACCGGCGTGGACCCCGTCTCCCGCAAGGAGTTCTGGGAAATCCTCGGTACCATCAAGACACAGGGCATCACCGTCGTGGTGTCCACCCCCTACATGGACGAGGCCACCCTCTGCGACCGCATCGCCCTGCTTCAGGAAGGCACGTTCATCCGCATGGACACCCCGCCCAACATCATCAGCAGCTTCAAAGGCGAACTGGTCACCCTCCGCACCGACGACATTTTCAAGCTGCTGCGGAAAATGGCCGACTGTCCCCTCAACTGCACCTTCTACCCCTATGGCGAAAATCTCCACGTCATCTTCTACGATCCTATCGCCACCATCCTCCCTCAATTTGAGGAATTTCTACAACAAAACGACATCGCCTACGATAACCTGATGCAGATTTCCCCGACCATCGAGGACTGTTTCATCGAAATCGCCGGTTCAACCCATCCATAATAAATATAATGTAGAGACGCGGTGTACCGCGTCTCATAAACATACCGCATCCGCCAGCTACCATAACAATGAAAGTACGTCTCCCGTTCCGACACCAGCAAGCGCAAGAAAGCCCGTATTCGATCGTGGTAAAAGACCTCACGAAGTGTTTCGGGGATTTCACCGCTGTGAACCACATCAGTTTTGAGGTGCGGAAGGGGGAGATTTTCGGATTCCTCGGGGCGAACGGTGCGGGCAAGACGACCGCCATCCGTATGCTGTGCAGTCTGTTGCAGCCCACTTCCGGCAACGCGACCATCGCCGGCTATGACCTGGCGACACAGCCCAAACTCATCAAACGGCACATCGGCTACATGAGCCAGAAGTTCTCTCTGTACGACGACCTCACCATTTTCGAGAACATGCAGCTGTTCGGAACCATCTACGGGATTCCGCGCAAAGAACTGAAGGACCGGATTTTCAGCCGTCTTGAAAATCTGCATTTGGCCGACAAGTCAAAAACGCTGGTGGCCTCCATCCCGTTAGGATGGAAGCAGAAGCTGGCTTTCGCCACCGCCATGCTGCACCGGCCCGACATCGTCTTCTTGGACGAGCCTACCAGCGGCGTGGATCCGATCGTGCGGCGCGAGTTCTGGAACCTCATCTATGAGGCCGCCTCCCACGGGGTCACCATCTTCGTCACCACCCACTATATGGACGAGGCCGAGTACTGCGGCCGTATCTCCATCATGTCGCACGGTGAGTTGAAACTCATCGGCACGCCCACCGAGCTGAAGGAACAGATGCAGGTGGATTCCATTGAAAAAGTATTTGTCAAATATGTAGTAAGGTAGTTATGAAGGAGTTACAACAAATACTAAAAAAGGAGTTCACCCACATTTTCCGTGACCGCATCACGCTCTTCCTCGTGCTGGCCATCCCGATCATGCTGGTGTTGCTCTTCGGCTTCACCATCAGCACCGACATCCACCACGCCACCATCTCCGTCCTCGACCTGTCGAATGACTCCCAGTCGAAGGCGCTGGTGGAGAAAATCACCGCATCGGGCTACTTCGAGGTGGTCTCCTACCCGAAGTCGGAATCGGAAATCGGCAACGACTTCAGAGACAAGAACATAAAGTTGGCCATCATCATTCCCAACGAGTTCGAGGAGCAGCTCACCAACGAGAAATTCGTCACCATCCAGATTATCAGCGACGTGTCGGACATGAATGTGGCCTCCATCCTCAACAACTATGTGAAGGCTATCCTCATCGACTTCACCAACGACTACAACGGAACAGCCACAATGCCCATCGAGCTATGCACACAGATGATGTACAACCCCGAAGCCAACAGTGTCTATATGTTCGTTCCGGGCATCATCACACTGATTATGATCATTGTAACGGCATTGATGTCGTCCATCACACTGGCGCGTGAGGTGGAGACCGGCACCATGCGGATGTTGCTGATCGCGCCGGTCAACAAGGCGTGGGTGGTGGTCGGCAAGGTCATCCCGTACATGATCCTGTCGTTCATTTCCACCATCACCATCATCGTCATCAGCGTGTTGGTTTTCAAGATGCCGATCAAGGGGAGCGTGTGGCTTTTGTTGGCGGTGTGCATCGTCTTCATGCTCACCTCCGCCTCGTTCGGGACGGCCATCTCCTCTTTGGTCAAGACGCAGATTGACGCCATGATGATCACCATGATGGGGCTGTTCCTGCCCACGGCGCTGCTTTCGGGCTTCCTCTTCCCCATCGACAACATGCCCTATTTCTTCCAGATTTTAGCCAACATCTTCCCCGGAAAATGGTTCATCATCGCCATCAAGGACGTGATGCTCAAAGGGTCGGGCTTTTTCGATATATGGCTGTACATGCTGATTCTATTCCTCATGGCGGCCGTGTTGATGACACTCAGTTTAATCAGATTGGACAAAAGGAGGTAAGCGATGCGGGTCATTCTCATTCTGATAAAAAAAGAGTTCTTGCAGGTATTCCGCAATTCCTTGTTGTGGAAGATCCTGTTGATTGCGCCGCTTGCCGAGTTCCTGCTCTTCCCCTACACTGCCGACTACGAGATCAAGAACGTGCATATCGCCTTCGTCGATCACGACCACTCGCGGATGACAAGCGACATCCTTTCCAAGTTTTCCGCCTCGCATTATTTTATCAATCATGGAGTTGTAAATTCACGAAACGAGGCCGAAGAGATGATGAAAGGGGATGAAATCGACTTCATCATTGAATTTCCTGCTGACTTCGAACGGTCGGTGGTGACGCAGGAGCCGACCAAAATCGGCATCACCGCCAACGCCATCAATACGGTGAAGGCCGGCTTGGGCAGCGAGTACGTACAGCACGTGCTCGCCGACTACCTGATCGGGATTTCCGAAAACGCACAGAATCCGCTACAGCCGCAGGTTGCCCAGTTGGTGACGACCAACGTCTATTGGTTCAACGAGCAGATGAACTACAAGAACGTGATTGTGCCGGCGCTGCTGATCATCCTCGTCACCCTCATCGGAGCCTATATCACCGCCCTCAACATTGTGAGAGAAAAGGAGTTGGGAACCATCGAGCAGGTCAACGTCACCCCCATCAAGAAATGGCAGTTCCTGTTAGGAAAGATGATTCCTTTCTGGATTTTGGGAATGGCGGAATTCAGTATAGGATTGGTTATCATGAAGTTGGTGTTCGGCATCAGCATACAGGGAAGTCTGCTCCTGCTGCTTGGCCTCACGGCGGTCTATCTGTTGGTGATGCTTGGCCTCGGTTTCTTCATCTCCAGCGTGTCGCGCAACCAGTTGCAGGCGATGTTCATCGTCTTCTTCCTGTTCATCCTCTTTGTGATGCTGAGCGGCACCTTCACGCCTGTGGAAGGCATGCCCGACTGGGCCGAATACCTCAACTATTTCAACCCGATGTCCTTCTTCATGAGTGCAATGAAAACGGTGATTCTGAAAGGCAGCACCGTTGAAAACATCCAAGACCAATTCATCGCCCTTTCGGTGATGGCCGTGATCCTGAACACGGCAGCGCTCCTCTCCTACCGGGACAAGGTGAAATAGGGATATCCCCTGTAGAGACGTTTCATGAAACGTCTCTACAATAGGAACAATACAACATTTGTTCAATTTAACCTGTAGAGACGCAAAATGTTGCGTCTCTACAATATCGGTTATTTCCGAATCACCTTCCGCGTGGAGACCACCTTGCCTTCCGAAACAACCCGCAACAGGTACATTCCGGAAGGTCTGCCAACAAAGTCGATTTCAACCACATCGGCATCGGCTTGCTTGCGGAGAACCAGTTTACCTTGAGCATCAAACAGCTGGATTTCAGTATTATGCTCATTTGGCAGTTGGATATGGCAGACATTCTCCACAGGATTCGGCCAGATAGAAATCTCCTCGTTCACCGTAACTTCCTCCACACCCACCGTCATCAGGTGCGCCACAATCGTATGGTTGGCCTCCACATGATAGAAAGTGTAAGTGGTGATGGCCCCCTGGCTTACACCATCCACCTCCACGTCAACCACCTCATAACCCGGGAACGGCATGATGTTGAAGGTCTGGTCTTCGCCATAGTTCACAGCCGTTGTCCCGTATGGTGTGATGTTACCCGCATCAATCGGGTCGATGGAGGAGGTGATGATATAGACATTCGGCGAGAAGACGACCTCAATCGTATGGTTCTCGTGAATATTATAGAAGGTATAGCTGTCATTGGCCGGCGTTCCGAGGCTTTCGCCATCCACCACAAGATTCTGCACAAACCAGCCTTCGTCCGGCGTGAACGTATAGGTAACCTCATCGTCGCAGGAGACGTATGTCGTATCCATCGGCGACACCGTGCCATTCCCCTGCTTCGAGGAGACCAATAAGAACTGCTCTCTTGAAAGATAGAAGACAACATCCATATCCTCATGTACATTTTGCACGAGCAGCGAATCCTCTCCCATCTCCACGGCACCATTAACGACAATGGAATCAACATTATAGCAATAGAAAAGCGGGACACCCACAAGCGTATCCGTGCCGCAGAGCACGTTCACCACGTTGGTATAAAAGACCTCGCTCCCCTCGCTGACGATCGTGACATGAATATCGTAGAAGTCCACCGCGAAGGTGGCGCGCAGCGTGTGGTTTTCGGCGATGTTGCGGAAGGTGTAGCTGCTCACCGCACCCACATAAACCTCATCCGCGAAAACGGAATCGATGTGGTGGCAGTCGGCAGCGGCAATTTCGATGGTGGCGGAATCGCCGTAGCTCACGATCGTGCTGGTCGGGGTAACGGAGCCACCCTCGCCCGCCGTCGCTGTCACCGTGTATTCGTTGATGGCGAACACCGCCGTGATGCTGTGGTCGGCACGGACATCCGTGAAGGTGTAGCTGTCGGCGGTCTCCACCGCTTCGCCGTCCACCCGTACCTCCGTCAAGTGCCAGCCTTCCGCCGGGACAAACGAGTAGGTGACGTTTTCGTCGCAGTTCACCGTCGTCTCGCCCTCGGGCGTGATAGTACCCGAGCCCTCGACCGAAGCCGTGAGCGTGTAGGTATCCACCGCGAAGGTGGCACGCAGCGTGTGGTTTTCGGCGATGTTGCGGAAGGTGTAGCTGCTCACCGCACCCACGTAAACCTCATCCGCGAACACGGAATCGATGTGATGGCAATCTGAAGCTGCTATCTCGATGGTGGCGGAATCGCCGTAATTCACGACCGTGCCGGTCGGGGTAACGGAACCGCCCTCGCCGGCCGTCGCCGTCACCGTGTATTCGTTGATGGCGAACACCGCCGTGATGCTGTGGTCGGCACGGACATCCGTGAAGGTGTAGCTGTCGGCAGTTTCCACTGCTTCGCCGTCCACCCGCACCTCCGTCAAGTGCCAGCCTTCCGCCGGGACAAACGAGTAGGTGACGTTTTCGCCGCAGTTCACCGTCGTCTCGCCCTCGGGCATGATAATACCCGCGCCCTCAACCGAAGCCGTGAGCGTGTAAGTGTCCACCGCAAAGATGGCGCGCAGCGTGTGGTTTTCGGCGATGTTGCGGAAGGTGTAGCTGCTCACCGCACCCACATAAACGTCGTCCGCAAACACGGAATCGATGTGGTGGCAGTCGGCAGCGGCTATCTCGATGGTGGCGGAATCGCCGTAATTCACGACCGTGCCGGCCGGGGTCACAGAACCACCCTCACCTGCCGTCGCCGTCACCGTGTATTCGGTGAGTTCAAAACGGGCCGAAATTCGGTGATTTACATGGATATCGGCAAACACATACGTTTCGGACGCTTCCACAGAAACACCGTCCACGATCAGTTCAGCTACATGGTATCCCTCATCCGGAACAATGCTGTAGCGGACACTGTCGCCACAATTCACCGTAGTCATATTCGGCGGGGTGATGGTACCGTTCTGCGGTGTCGGCAGCACTGCGACAGTGTATTCCGTCATCGCAAAAGTGGCACGCAGCGTGTGGTTGTCCGTAACTGACTCAAAGGTATAGGATGTCATTGCACCCATGTACACATTGTCCACAAACACAGAATCAACATGGTAACAATCATCGGGAACAATGTCGATTGTGATGCTATCACCATAAGAGGCTTCCACCAGCGAGGAGGAGACACTTCCTCCGACACCGGCCGATGCCGTTATTTCAAATTCATTGATGGCGAAACGTACAGCAATGGAGTGGTTGCCACGAATGTTTTCGAAGGTATAGCTGTTAGCCGACGGGCGGTTCGCTCCGTCCACCACCAGTGCCGCAAGATGCCAGCCATCTGCAGGCTCTATCGCATAGGTAATACTTTCACCACAATTCATCGTTGTGTCACCAACGGGCGTAATCGTACCCTCGCCCTCAACCGAAGCGTTGAGCGTGTAGGTGTTGATGGCAAAAACGACACGGAGCGTGTGGTTGGACACCACATTGCTGAAACTGTATCGAGCCGAGCGACCCGCGTAAGCGCCATCTACAAATACAGAGTCGATGTAGTAGCAGTCGTCAGCGGTAATCCGGACCGTCTGTCGTCCCATATAGTCCACCAGTGTGTATGCGGGGATGACACTGCCGCCCTCGCCCGCCGTCGCCACAATCTCATACTGTGAGAGCGCGAACAGCGGCTGCACCGTATGTTCGGCCGTGATGCCCGTCAGCAGGCAGCTGTCGGCGGCAGGCAACGTGTCGCCGTCCACCACCACACCGCTCACATAATAACCGCTATTCGGGATGAAATGGAAGGTGAAGTCTGAACCGCACGACACTGCAGTTGCAGCATCCGGCCGCACAACTCCGCCTTCACTAGCCACCGGCGTCAATACATATTCACGTGCCACAAAGGTGGCCGACAGCGTGTGGTCAGCCTCGATATTTTCAAAGATGTAGGAAGTCAAAGCACCCATCGCAACACCATCAACCATCACATTTTCAATATTGTAACATTCATCTGGGAGGATGGAGACATTCAAATCAGAGACGCACACGACCGTCGTGTCGCCCGAAGGAGTGACACTGCCGCCCGCTCCGGCCGTCAGCGAAATGCCGTAGGTTCTGGCGGAGAAGTACGCCCTGACGCTCTGGTCACCCAACTCGTCGGATGCCGTCACCGTGCAAGCGGTCACCGCTCCGAGGTTCACGCCGTTCACCACTACCGAGTCAATCTGGTGGCAAGCGGCGGGCGCGATGGCGTAGGTAATTTCACTGCCGCAGGCAAGTGCGGAAACGCCTTCGGGCACAATCGTGCCGCCCGCTTCCGCTATCGCATTGACCTCATACACATTGCGGGAGAAATAGGCCGCAACGGTTTGGTCTTCCGTGATATTCTCTATCGTGTAGGAAGCGATATTTCCGAGGTTCGCCCCGCTCACCACCACCGAATCGATGGTGTAGCAGGCTTCGGGCGTGACCGTGAAGCTCACGCTTCCGCCGCAGGACACTTCGGAACTGCCGTCCAACGTGACCGCGCCGCCGTCGCCCGCTGTCACTTCAACCGTATGGATGTCGAGCGAGAAGTAGGCCGAAACGGTCTGGTTTTCACGGATATTCTCAATCTGATAGGAAGCAACCGCACCTACATTCACGCCGTTCACCACCACCGAATCAATGGAGTAACAGGATTCGGGGGCGACGGTGACGGTTACCATGCCGTCGCAAAGGACACGGTCGGCATCCAACGTGATGGTGCCGTGCTCGGGGGCGACGGCAGACACCGTGTATTCGTTCATCGCGAACGTGGCCGACAATGTATGGTTGCTTTCGATGCTGCTGAACACATAGCTGCCTACTGCGCCCACATACACACCATCGGCGAACACCGAGTCAATATGGTAGCAGGCATCGGCACTGATGACGATGGTGACAGCCTCGCCGTAGGAGGCTTCCGCAACGGCCGGAGTTACCGTACCGCCCTCGCCCGCCGTCGCCGTCACCGTGTATTCGTTGATGGCGAAACGAGCCGATATCGTGTGGTTTTCACGAATATCAGAGAACGTGTAGATGTCAAGGAGATCGGCCGGGACACCGTCCACCAGCAGTTCGGCAAGATGCCAGCCATCGGCAGGCACAACCGAATAGGTGACGTTTTCACCGCAATTCACGGTAGTGTCACCGACGGGGGTAATCGTACCCTCGCCCTCGACCGAAGCCGTGAGGCGGTAGGTGTTGATGGCGAATACCGCCCGCAGCGTGTGGGGCTCCGTCACATTGTTGAAGGTGTAGTTGGCCACCGCACCCACATACGTACCGTCCACAAAGACCGAGTCAATATGGTGGCAGTCGGCAGCCGTAATGCGGATAGTCTGGCGGCCCATATAGTCCACCAGCGCGTATTCGGGACTGACACTGCCGCCCTCGCCTGCCGTCGCCTCAATCGCATACTGCAGGAGTGTGAACAGCGGCTGCACCGTATGGTTGGCTGTGATGTCCGCCAGCAAGCAGCTGTCGGCGGCGGGCAACGTGTCGCCGTCCACCACCACACCGCTCACATAGTAGCCCGCGTTCGGGGTGAAATGGAAGGTGAAGTCCGAGCCGCACGCCACCGTTGTCGTGACATTGGGGGTCACGGCACCGCCGCCGCGAACCACCGGTGTCAGCGTGTATTCGCGCAGCACAAAGGTAGCCGACAACGTGTGATTACCCTCGATATTTTCAAAGATGTAGGAGGTCAAAGCGCCCATCGCCACACCGTCAACCGTCACGTTTTCAATGTCGTAACATTCATCCGGGAGGATGGAGACACTCAAATCAGAGCCGCAGACGACCGTTGTGTCGCCCGAAGGAGTGACTCTGCCGCCCGCTCCGGCCGTCAGCGACAAGTCGTAGGTTCTGGCGGAGAAGTACGCCTTGACGCTCTGGTCGCCCAGTTCGTCGGATGCCGTCACCGTGCAACCGGTCACCGCTCCGAGGTTCACGCCGTTCACCACCACCGAGTCGATCCGGTGGCACGCAGCGGGCGTGATGGCGTAGGTGATTTCACTGCCGCAGGCAAGTGCGGAAACGCCTTCGGGCACAATCGTGCCGCCCGCTTCCGCCATCGCATTGACCTCATACACATTGCGGGAGAAGTAGGCCGCAACGGTCTGGTCTTCCGTGATATTCTCTATTGTATAAGAAGAGATATTTCCGAGGTTCTTCCCGCTCACCACCAACGAATCGATTGTTTAGCAGGCTTCG
>JAEEQA010000098.1 GCA_016285085.1 Bacteroidales bacterium | reverse complement strand
GGTGTTGCCGGTTACAAAGTTGCAAGTAACATAGAAGGTTATAAGGACCGCTTCATTTTCCTCCCTGCTGCCGGATATCGCGGCGACGCGCGGGGCCATCACGGCACGCTCCTCAACCGCGTTGGCTCCTACGGCTACTACTGGTCCGGTTCGCTCGGCACGGACGACCCGGACGACGCGTGGGGCCTCCTCTTCCATTCGGACCGCGTGAGTTGGAACGACGACGACCGCCTCTACGGCTTCTCCGTGCGGCCCGTTCTCCCGTAGGATTTGTCCTCCCCACTGACCCCAACGGCAAGCATTCAGACGCAGGGCGGCCTGATGCAGGCTGGGTGACAGATGGTTTATTTGATAATCATTTTGGAGGGGAGGATTCTATCTACTATTACAGTGTCATCCTCTATGTAGAAGATGTAGTTCCACTTACGATTGTGGGAAAGCATCCTTCTTGCATGAGGGTGTATGGAACGTATTGCTATTGAACGACTTTCAGCAAAACAATCGGCATAAACGGAAAGAGATTTTATTTCATCTCCAATTGTCTTGAGATATTTATATGCGGACTCTTGGGAAAGGTTTGCAAACAAGAAATCTGCTATTCCATATATATCAACTTTTGCTGAGTTATTGACGATTACATGATAGACTTTCATAGCGTTTATCCAGTTCTTCTTTGATTAGATTTATGTATTCATCAACTGTCATGCAATCTCTTCTTTTTGTGCTGACTTTAGCCTGAACATGGGCAGGCTTAATACCGGAATCAATAGCGTAGGGTATTGCCGGCTCGCAAACTTCTTTTTCAATGCTTTTCATATTTATTCTTTTTTTGTTCGTTTCTACAAAGATATGTTATGTGGTGGATTTGTGCAATAGGTTCTGCACCAAATTGTAAGGATTAAAACAAGTCAGACCTTTCAGATAATCCCATCATTGACGGGATTATTTGAAGAAGCGGAGGTATTCGGATTCCAGGTGAGGGGTGAGGATGTTTTGGCTGATGGCATCGAGGATTTGCTGGCGGGTCCAGAACCGGCCTCCGTCAAGTTCTTCGGCGCTGGGGTGGATGGGACCGTCATAGATGGTCTTGAAGACATAGACCAGCTCTTTCTCTACCTGCACTGTGCGAAACACGGTGCGGCAACAGCTGTGGCTCCAAAATCCGCTTCTTCCTGCCCCACGAGGAGTGGCGCGAGGTTCCCGCCAGCGAGTACATCCCGGAACTTACATTGGAAGATATTTTCGACAGCAAAAAACTGGAAAAGAACTACTTGACCCCACAGACCGTCATCAAGGATTTCGAGGTGAAGACGCAGTTCCTGCTGCCGCAGACGGGCAACGACATCGTGGTCATCTTCACTTGCCTGGATGAACTGGAAAAACCTGAATACCAGCGCATTTTCAAATACCTTAGCGGGGCGATGATCGACCTCGTATGGGAGAAGGGCACTTTCAAGAAAAGCGCAGCCTATTTTTCATATTAGGCAGAAGGGATTCCTTTCGTGACCTTCTTACGCCCAAGTGTTTTTTCAACATTTTTTTTTTGCAAGCTATAAAATACACAAAAACTATTGTATTTTTGCACCGCAATTCAGTCCCTTTTGAGGGATGAGATTGTTAATAATGATGTTGTTGGGAAAGTCGGCTTTCGGGCCGACTTTCCTTATTCCAGGGAGCCTGTTTCCCGCGTCGCGGCAATGGGTTTGAAATTTCTGAAAAATAAATTTTTGGAAGTTGTTTTCGTATGAAAAAATGTTGTATTTTTGCAGCCCGAATTTTTAAAACGTTAATAACTGAAATATAGTAGATTTAATCATTAAAAAGTATGCCGACAATTCAGCAATTAGTAAGAAAAGGAAGAAAGAAGATGACTTCGCAGAGCAAGTCAAAAGCTTTGGACGCGTGTCCGCAAAAGCGCGGTGTTTGCCTGAGAGTTTACACCACCACCCCCAAGAAACCTAACTCCGCCATGCGTAAGGTGGCCCGTGTGCGCCTCCAGAACCAGAAGGAAGTCAACGCCTACATCCCCGGTGAAGGCCACAACCTCCAGGAGCACAGCATCGTGCTCGTCCGCGGCGGTCGTGTGAAGGACCTCCCCGGTGTGCGTTACCACATCGTGCGCGGCGCTCTCGACTCCGCCGGTGTCGAAGGCCGTCTGCAGGGCCGTTCCAAATATGGTGCAAAACGCCCCAAGAAAAAACAATAATTCTACTATATTATAATATAGTATGTAAATTGAGCGCTAAAATGGGCGACCTCAAGAGTAAATAATCAAAAATTTATTGAAGCTACAAAACTATGAGAAAAGCAAAACCGAAAAGCAGAATCATCCTCCCGGATCCCAAGTTCAATGACGTGATGGTCACCAAGTTTGCCAACAACATCATGTTGGCCGGCAAGAAACAGACCGCCTTCCAGATTTTCTACGAAGCCCTCGACATCGTTGAGGAGAAGACCAAGGAAAACGGCCTCGAGGTCTGGAAACAGGCTCTCGCCAACGTCACCCCTTCTTTGGAGGTCAAGAGTAGAAGAATTGGTGGTGCCACCTTCCAAATCCCTACCGAACTCCGCCCTGCCCGTAAACAATCCGTCGGCATGAAGAACCTGATCAACTTCGCACGCAAACGCCACGAGAAATCCATGGCCGCGAAGCTGGCAGCTGAAATTATGGCAGCTAAGAACGAGGAAGGTGCTGCTTTCAAACGTAAGGAAGATACCCACAGAATGGCCGAAGCTAACAAGGCATTCTCACACTTCAGATTTTAATTTTCAGAGAATTACGCAAACACCCACCTATTTCCATAGGTAAAAAAGGATCTTTATATGTCGGAAAACTTGTCTAATATTCGTAATATCGGCATCATGGCGCACATTGATGCCGGTAAGACAACTACGACCGAACGTATCCTTTTTTATACGGGTAAAAGCTATCGCATCGGCGAAGTCGATGAAGGTACGGCGGTAATGGATTGGATGGTCCAGGAGCAGGAACGCGGGATCACCATCACCAGTGCCGCCACTACTGTTTTCTGGAAGCACCTCAACGAGGACTACAAGATCAACATCATCGACACCCCCGGCCATGTGGACTTCACCGTGGAGGTGGAACGTTCCCTCCGCATCCTCGACGGCGCCGTCGCCATCTTCTGCGCCGTCGGCGGCGTGCAGCCCCAGTCCGAAACCGTCTGGCGCCAGGCCGACCGCTACCACGTCCCCCGCATCTGCTACGTCAACAAAATGGACCGGCAGGGTGCGGATTTTTATTCCGTGGTCAGCCAGATCCGCGAGAAACTCCGCGCCACCCCCGTCGTGCTTTCGCTCCCCATCGGCAGCGAGGACACCTTCGCCGGCGTCGTCGACCTCGTGGAGATGAAAGCCTACGTCTGGAGCGAAGAAGACCAGGGCGTTACCTACGAAGCCGTTGACATTCCGGAAGATATGCAGGATGAAGCCGCTGAATACCGTGAGAAAATGCTCGACAAACTTTCGGAATTCGACGATGACTTTGCCGAAAAATATCTTGAGGATTCCGACAGCATCACCGCCGAGGAGATCATCGCCCTCGTCCGCAAAGCCACCATCAACCGCGACATCCAGCCGGTTCTTTGCGGCTCTTCTTTCAAAAACAAAGGTGTCCAGAAACTCATCGACGCCATCGTGATGTACCTTCCGTCACCGCTGGACCTGCCCGCCATCACGGGCATCAACCCGAAGACGGAAAAGGAAGAGACCCGCGAAACCGACCCGAACGCTCCGTTCGCAGCCCTCGCCTTCAAAATCGCCACCGACCCCTTCGTCGGCCGGCTCACCTTCATCAAGGTCTATTCCGGCACCCTGCACACCGGCACCACCGTCTGGAACGTGGCTACCGGCAAGCGCGAGCGCGTGGCCAAGATCCTGCTGATGCACTCCAACAAGCAGCAGCCCCTTGAATCCGTGGAGGCCGGCAACATCGTCGCCCTCGTCGGCATGAAGGAAATCCATACCGGCGACAGCCTCACCGACGAACGCCATCCCATCTCCTTGGAAAACATCGAGTTCCCCGAACCGGTCATCACCGTGGCCGTGGAGCCGAAGACCAAGGACGACGAAGACAAGCTGATGAACGCCCTCGCGCGCCTTGCCGAGGAGGATCCGACCTTCACCGTCCGCGTGGACGAGGAATCAGGGCAGACCGTCATCAGCGGCATGGGTGAGTTGCACTTGGACATCCTGCTCGACCGTCTGAAACGCGAGTTCAACGTGGAATGCAACCACGGCAAGCCGCGTGTCGCCTACAAGGAGGAAATCACCTCCGCCATCCGTCATCGCGAAACCTATAAGAAGCAGACGGGCGGCAAAGGCTCCTTCGCTGAAATCGAATTTGAACTGGAACCGCTTCCGATGGACCAGCACGGTCTCGTCTTCGAGAGCAAGATTTCGGGCGGCAACATCCCGAAGGATTTCATCCCCGCCATCGAGAAGGGTTTCAAACAGGCGATGCAGAATGGTGTGATGGCTGGATTCCCGCTTGAGAACCTGAAAGTTACAGTATATGACGGCAGTTTTCACAGTGTCGATTCCGACGCGCTCTCTTTCGAGATCTGCGCCAAAATCGGTTTCCGTGAAGCTTGCCGCAAAGTCTCCTCCATCATCCTTGAACCCATCATGAAGGTGGAGGTGGAAACGCCCGATGAGTACATCGGCAACGTGACCAGCGACCTGAACCGCAAACGCGCCGTCGTCGAGCAGATCGACGCGCAGATCGGTCTCCAGATCATCAAGGCGCAGGTGCCGCTCGCCGAAATGTTCGGCTATGTCACCACACTGCGCTCCATCACCTCCGGTCACGCGACCTTCAGCATGGAACTGCTGAAATACGAACCTGTTCCCGCTGACATCCAGGACTACATCATGAATGTCGGACGTTATTCACTTCTGTAGAAAGTTTTTAGAATCAATAATAATTTCAAATAGTAAAAATCAAAAAAAATGAGCGAAAGAATCAGAATCAAATTGAAATCGTTTGACCACAATCTGGTGGACAAATCCGCTGAAAAGATCGTCAAGACCGTGAACGCTGTGAAGGATGACAAGGTCGTCCTCGTTGGACCCGTTCCGCTTCCGACCCACAAGAAAATCTTCACCGTCAACCGTTCCACCTTTGTGAACAAGAAATCCAGAGAGCAATTTGAACTTTCCACTTACAAGAGACTCATCGACATCTACGGCACCACCGCCAAGACCATCGACGCTCTGATGCGTATGGAACTCCCCAGCGGCGTGGACGTGGAGATCAAGGTTCTCAACTAAGAGAGGAACACGTAATTTTAATGTTGTAATAATGATGAGCCACACTGCCTGATTCAGTCGGGGAGTGTGGTTTTTTTGCTTGCTTGCATGAAAAAAACACGGTTTGGCATTCTTCTTCTGTGGCTGTTGCTCCCGTTTTCTTCCTTCGCCCAGATGGAGGCGCTGGTTGGCCTCTGGCACGGGAAATTGGCGGTCGGTGCCGACTCACTGGCCCTTGTATTGGTCGTGGAGCGGCAGGGAGACTCCCTCAATGTGGTGTTGGACAGTCCCGACCAGTATGTGACGGACATTGCCGTGGACGAATGCTCCTTCGTGAACGATACGCTCCGTTTTTCGGTTCATGACCTTAATGCGGCGTATGTCGGACGATACGACGGACAGCGAATCCGCGGCCGTTTCACGCAGTACGGCCGGAGGATGAAGTTGAACCTGTCACCCGCCTCGGAACGGAGGTTGTTCCCCCGCCCGCAGGAGCCGCAGCCGCCCTATCCGTACCGCGAAGTGGAATTGTCGTTCCCGTACGACGACGCCCTTACCCCCATCAACGGCACGCTTACGTTGCCGACGGATGCAGCGCCGGCCGCCGTGGTGATCCTGCTCACCGGCTCCGGACGGCAGGACCGCGACGAGACCATCTTCCGGCACAAGCCGTTCAAGGTGATAGCCGACCACCTCACCCGCGCCGGCTATGCGGTCTTCCGCTACGACGACCCGCCGTACACCACTTTCGCCAAGCAGACCACCTTCGACTTCGCACAGCAGGCGCTGGTGGCTTTCGACACGCTGTCGGCACGGCCCGAACTGGCAGGTGTCCCTGTCGGTTTCCTCGGCCACAGCGAGGGCGGGATGGTGGCGTGGATTGCTGCCGCCGCGCAGTCCAAAACTGCTTTCGTCATCTCGTTGGCGGGGGTGGGAACGCCCATCTCGGAAATTCTGCTGTACCAAACCCATGTGCTGGGCGTGGCATCCGGCCTTTCCGATGCACAGATCCGCAGCAACGACCATTTGAACCGTTCGGTATATAGTATCGTGGAGAAATCGAAAACGCCGGAGGATGCCGTCAAAAAACTGGATGTTTTTTTCAAGAAATACACGAGAAAAATGAGCCTGGAACAGCGTATGGCGGTGCATCTTACGGATGTGGAGATCGCGGGCATCTGCGCACAGGCCACCTCGCAATGGCTGTTCACGCTGTTTCACACCAATCCGGCCGACTACCTGAAGGAGGTGAAATGTCCCGTGTTGGCATTGAACGGCGACCGTGACCTGCAGGTGGAAGCCGAGCCAAACCTTGCCGGCATCAAGGCGGGGCTACAGAAAAGCCCGTCGGTGACATGCCGGAAATTTGAGGGTTTGAACCACCTGATGCAGGAGTGCGAAACGGGCACCGTGGAGGAATACGGCGCCATCGAGCAGACGATGTCACCGCAAGTGCTGGAGGCCATGACGGAATGGCTCCGCAGTGTCCGGTAATAAGGAGTACTTTTTATAGAATGTTGGGTGGCTGTCCTTTTTTTTGTTACTTTTGCAGCCGATTTCAACCATGATAGAAATGTCGCAAAAGACTTTTTGGAAAATACAATATATAAATCTCTGCATTGATGTCTTTGCACGAAAGTTTCGTCTCGCACCTCAGGT
Organism: Bacteroidales bacterium; assembly: GCA_016285085.1. GTDB lineage: Bacteria > Bacteroidota > Bacteroidia > Bacteroidales > WCHB1-69 > UBA1756. The sequence continues at coordinate 977 of JAEEQA010000098.1, read as the reverse complement.
GGCTTATAATTATCTTAGCAAGTACAAAGGCCTTGAATTCTTGAATGATAACTACGAGTCCGAACACACTCAATCGTTGCAGGACACTCAAAATACACTTCGTGTCATCTGCCATCGTAATGGAGGATCAATATAACCAGCTATGCTCAAACTCTACCACGGCACAAATATCGACTTTGACAAGATAGAACTATCCAAATGTCTGCCTTATAAAGATTTTGGAAAAGGCTTTTACTTGACTTCTATTCGGCGTCAAGCGATGGAGCGTGCCATTAACAAATGCAACATGGCAGGTTATGGTACACCGACTATACTTACCTATTCGTTTGATGAAAAAGAATTAGAAAACTTGAATGTCAAACGTTTCGATTCTACGAATGAGGAGTGGGCAAAGTTTATTATAGAAAATAGGAATCGTCAGAAAAGCAAGAATCATAGTTTTGATGTGGTCATTGGACCAGTGGCGGATGATGGGGTTATCGCTTCTGTATTTTTGTATGAAACACATGTCATAGACATGAAAACGCTTGTAGAGAGATTGAAGTTTGCCCACCCGAATATTCAATACGCTTTTTGTTCAGAAAAGGCCATCACATTATTAAAACGGATATGAAAAAAGCTGAATTTGAGTTCGTGGTAAGATCTGTTACAGAGCAAATGGTGGGCTTCCTTATGGAGGACTACGGAATGTCTATTTTAGATGCTTTTGATAAAATATACAACTCTCAGATTTTTATTAAGTTGCAAGACAAGACTACGGGGTTGTACCTCCGTAGTGCCGCTTATACCTACGAATATTTGAAAAAAGAAATTAATAGTAACCAAAACAGGATGCCTATGAATTAAACCGCATAATTTGATTATGCACACCATAGAATAGGAAAAAGCGAAGTAGCTTATACACTGGATCCTTTGAAACTTGGACACTTTCAAACAGAACATTCCCAGAGTAATGCAACGGCGCTCCCGCCAAAAGG
>JAEEQA010000097.1 GCA_016285085.1 Bacteroidales bacterium | reverse complement strand
TTCTGCGTGACGACGAACTTCTCGAATGTGCCGTACTGCCGCTGCGCAGTGTGCGCCGCGCCGAGCATCTTCCATTTGGTGAGGCTTTCCGGCACGGTATATTCAAACTCCACTACGCCGTCTCTCACCGTGAGGAACGGGTAGAAGAAGGCGGTCTCGTTGAAGTTGGAACGGAGCGAAATGACGGACTGTTCATTTCTGTCGCCCGTTTCCTCGGTTTCCATGAAACGGAGAGGAGGCGCATCATCCTCGGCCATGTAATTGCTGACATCCATTCCAGATATCATGGTTTTGGCTCCATCGCTTCTTGTTCCGAGCACGCCGGTTATGGTTCGCCCTGGCGTCGCCTCACGAGCATTGCTTCTGAATAGTGGAACTTCTGCGTCGTGGAACCAGGTGCCGAAATAATATCGGGCCTTGGCCTGGGTCGCCCATGTCGGCAGCGTCATGGAGTGTGAGGTGATGCCTCTTTTTGTAAAGTCTCCGTAGCAAAAATATTTTCCAAATAGATATTTCAGGAAGTTGGCGGCGGTCTCTTTGTCGGTGAAAAGGGTTTTGTCAAAACTGTTGGTTTTAAATACATCCAGCGAAGCGTCGTATAGGGTGCAGAGCAATTCTGCATTGGAGAGGGGCGTGCCGGTTCCGTCTTTCAGACGAATCTTGACGGTCTCGCGTTTCCCCGGTTCGGTTTTGTCGCGGAATGTGACGAATTCAAAGTGGATGTCTCTCCGTAGGTCAACTATTTTTGTCCTGCATTTCCTGTGGAACGAGTGGTTGTTCCATTGCGTATATGCCTCGCAGGTGTAGGTTCCTTTTTCGCCATCCCGGATTACACGGGAGTAGCGATAGGTTCCTTTGTTGATTTTTACCCATTTTTGTTCCAGTACTTTGCCGTTGTTTTGGATGCGGATGAGAACCGGCTGGTTTTCCAAATGGCTGCCGATGACGAAGGTGAGCGTGTCGCCTGTCGTGACGGTCTCGTTTTCTGTCTCAATTTGTAAGGGTGCATAGTACGGGAAGTCTTTGTCTGTTTGGGCGATGTAGAAGCAGAAATCCTCTTCCACCGTTTCGCCGAAGGCATCGATAGTGGATAATTTTAATTTGTAAGCACCTGATTGTAAGGATGATAATTTGGATATGGCCAGAACGGATTGCTCGGACGTGGTTGTCTTTCCATTGGCCACTACGACAGTTTCGGGCCACAGGTGGGGCTGCTGCTGTTGGTGGAAGTCGTACTGCGGGAAGAGGTTGTCGAATTGGGTCTCGGTGTGGTTGCAGACGAAAGGTGCCGCTATACGGTAGCGGTCGGGTTGTTTCAGCCGGACGACCTCGTAGCGGACGTCGCTGGACTGCGGCTCTCCCGCCAGATTGGTCGTGCGAACCCTGATGGAAGGCTGCCCGAGGAAGGTCCGGATACATTCGGGAAGGTCCACTTGGAAGAGGAGGCTGCGCTCGCTTACGGGCACAGTAGCGCTGACATCGTGTGTTTCTCCTGAAATATCTGATACTGTGGCTTTTATGTTGTATCGGTAGAGCGGCATGCTGGGATCCAGTTTGGGGTCGCCAATCGCAGTAAAGCGGATGGTGAAACGGCCTTCTTCATCGGTGATGCACTCGCCGTTGGCAATTTCCTTCTCTTGGTTGTCGGGACGCGGACGCAGCCACCAGCCGTAGTAGCGGAAGGGGAAGCTCGCTTTCCTCACGATACGGTATTCCACTTTTGCCCCTTGTACGGCATAGCCAGCATAGGCCGTGGCCGTGCCGTTGACAGTCACTGTTGAGCCGACTTTGTAGGTGCCGTCGGGTTGGTCTATGGATGCCTCGAAGGTCGGACGTTTGTACTCTTCCACGTTGATGTAGTGACTCTCTACAAATTTGTTATTGTAATAAAACCGAAGAGTGTATAGACCCAGAAAACCATTGCTGGGCAGTTTGATTTGGCCTGCCGCTGCTCCGAAAGCGTTGGTTCTCATGGTGTCGCGTTGGATGAGTACATCGTTTGCGTCTTTCAGCTCGATGGTGACGGGCGCGTAGGGGACAATTTGGTCGATTCCGTCTTTTTCGTCCAGAAGAATGGCCTTCCATTCCATCGTCTGGCCCGGGCGGTAAATAGCACGGTCGGTATAGAGTCTTGCCTTGGGTCTTGCTTGCTCTTGCCAATGGGTGTGGTTGAAATAGATACCGTTCCCTGTTTCCAGTACGTCATTGCCGAGTTTTAGGGTGACTTCCATGTAACTGTCTTTCAGTTCTTCAGCACTGAAATGGACAATGCCGTCGCGGTCGGTTTTTCTGGTGAAATGTCTGTTTGAGGAATCGCCCCACGCCGTGAGGGTGGCTTGCACTTGTGGCAGTGGATTGCCTTTCTTGCGGTCAACGACGATAATCTGGACATCGTTGTCATCGATGACGTACATGGCCTCAAGACGTGTGACATTGAAGTCTTCGGCGTTGAAGTACTGTTGGAAAGAGACAGTGCTGTGGATGGGGATGGTGTCGAGGAGGAGCAGGTAATCGCCGCAGGGAAAGGCCGGGAAAACGGTGAAAGTAGTGTCTGTGCGGTATTGGTGGCTGTTGCGGATGGGGAGTGAGGCACGGTAAACGATGTCGAGTGTTACGGGTTCGCCGCGTTTGAATTGGCGGTCAGGGCATTCGGCTACGGCAAGATAGATGGTGTCGCAGTCTTTAGTGAGAATCTGCATCGGCTGTTCTTCCGGATAAAGTGGAACGTGCGGAAGAATCAGCGTGGAACTTTTTTTCGTGATAGAGGCGAGATTGTCGGCGCAGCGTTCCCCGCATCGGGTCTTGGGCGCGGCGTCAATGGCTTTTTTGTACCAATCAATGGCGGTGAGAAGGTCGTCGGGATAGGTGGCGGATTCGTTCCCGCGTGTGTGATAAAAAACGGCGATTTTATGATAAACGAGTTGCCTGACCACGTGAGAGAAATTGCCGGCCTCTTCATTGAGACGGAGAAGGGCAGCGAGGTAGAGCGAGTCGTTGTTGGCCAGTGTGCAGTTCCGATAGATGTATCCGTAACGGATTAATTTGCCGTAAATAGAATAACTGAGGTCGCTGTCCGACCGATGGGACTGCTCAATCTGATCCATTAACTGGACAAAGGGGTTTATAGGGTTAGGGAAATTTTCGTGAATCCTAAAGTAATAGTTGTAAAACTCCTCTCTGTCGATGGGAAAGTCAGAAGGCAGGTTCATGTTTTTTTCTAGATAGTCGGCGTAGCGGTAGGCGAGGAGGTCGTACAGCGTGGCGTAGCAGTCCGTTTCATCGGGCATTTGGAAAAGCAAGGTGTAGTTTCCGGCGGGGATTTGCTGCAGTGCCGTTTCCTCTTTCAGGGATAGGAGGAATTCTGCATGAATCATTTTCCTGAACGTGTTTTTGTCCCACGTTTTCGGATCGCTCGTGTCGGGATTCTCGATTTCACTCCGCCCGTACGAGATTCTTTTCTCTTGGAAGTCGTCGAGCAGGTAGGCGCGGAAGCTGTGCCAGATGGCGGCGTTGCCGATGTTCTTTGCGGAGGGATGCTCGCGTGTCCACTGTTCCGCCTCTTGCAGATACCGGTTCGTGAGTTGCAGCACGCTGTCGAAAGCAACAACGGCTTCGTATTTGTCGTAGATTCCGCTGAACTCGGTGTCAATGATGGCTTTGAGTTCTTCGGGCGTGCGCTGCGCCGTCGCTCCGAAAAGACAGAAAAGGGCGAGGAGGAAGGGGACTAAACGTTTCATAAGAGTGGGGTTTTACGGGATAATCAATTCCTCTGGCCGTACCTTCGGCACGAAATGCACCCCCTCCGCATTGCGGTAGTAGGCGCGGCTTTCGTCCACCCCGGTGGGCACCAGACGGATGGTTTCGGCTCCGCTGCCGATGGCGAGGATGGCCAAGGGCTCGTGCGGAAGCTGGAATTCCTTTGTGATATTTCCCTTGTTGAAAGCGCCGATGATCAGTCCGTTAAGGCCCATGTCCACCGCCTTCAGCAGCATGCTCTGGAGCGCGATGCCGAGGTCGATGTCCACCAGTTTGCTTTCGGGCACGGTGCTGCACACGATGATGAACGCCTCCGGCTCCGTGCCTTCAAAAGGCAGATGCAGTTCCGGCAGCATCCCGCCTAACTTGATGTTGGCCAGCACCTTGTCGGCGCCGGTCTCTTTGGTGACCAGCTTGAAACGAAGCGCTTGCTGGTTCTTCGCCGAAGGGATTTTGGCGTTCACCGCCACGATTTTCCGCAGGGCTTCTTCCGAAACGACGTAGTCCTTCCGGAAGCCTCGGTAGCTGCGGTTCCGCTCCAACAGCGAGTCGATGGAAATCCGTTTCACGACGACCTTCTTGCCTTTGGCACCGAAAACCTCGTCGTATCTGCTTTCTAAATATCCGTCTGCCATAATTTTTTTGTTTTGAGGGTGCAAAGTTACACGTTTTTTACAGGTTTTCAACATCCCTTCTTTTTTATCAATTTTTAATAGTCGGCATTGAGAAAATCTCGTACTTTTGCCCGATTTTTCAGAAAATGGGGCTATGGTGTTTGATGTTTTTTATTTTTCTGAAAATGAAATATTTATATTGTATAAAAAGAGAAAAACACCAAGAGTTATGAACATAAAGAAGTTCTTTTCAGTAAAGATGTTGCTCATTTTTGCCTTGCTGATGCTGTTTGCGGGTCTCCCGGCGGCGGCTTTTTCCACGGAAATGCGGACGATGGACGTGTCCGACAGCACGCAATGTGTGCCAGACACGGTGCCGTTCTATGAGGATTTCGAGTCTTACGGGGCCTCCCGATACAATGCCGTCGGCGTGATGCCCTCCTGCTGGGAAGCGGTCTATTCGGGAACCAACATGGGTTTTCGGTCGCATATCACGAATGATGCGTATTACATCGTTGAAGGGAAGAGCCTTGTGCTTTTTTCCTCCGACCATGCCACGATAGGCTCCCCGAGTTTCGCTGTGCTTCCGCAGTTCGCCAACGACTTGAACGGTGTCCGTCTGTCGTTCACGGCCCGCCGCCCGACAACGGACATCCCGTCCGATATGTTTGTGCTGGGTTATTTTGCCAGCGAACTCCTTGCTGAAAACTTTGTTCCGTTGGACACTATCGTGCTCAACACTGCCGCCACTGGCTATGTCGTTTCACTGAACGGGAAGAACATTCCCATGGGTGCACGCCTTGCCTTTATGCAGCAGGGTGGTCGCAACACCTCTTTCTTTGCCACCTCCATCATTGACGAGGTGGCTCTTGATTTTCTCCCGTGTGCGCCCGTGAGCGGCGTGCAGGTGTCGGAGGTGATGATGACCACCGCCCACGTTGCGTGGACACCCGGCGCATGGGAAACGGCCTGGCAGGTGGAGTATGGCGAAAGCGGCTTCACGCCCGGCGCCGGTACCGTGGTGACGGTGGACACCGTCTGCGCTGACCTTATCGGTCTGGCTGGAGAAACCGCATACGACGTCTATGTCCGGGCAATGTGCGACCCCGCCAACCCGAGCGACTATTCCGGGGCGGTCTCTTTCTATACCTACTGCTCCGTCAGAGGAGACACCTCTTTTGTGGAGGTTTGCGACCGTTACGAGTGGCGCGATTCCGTCTATACCGAGTCGGGCACCTACTTCGACACGGTGCCGCGTGCCGCCGATGCTTCCTGCGACAGCATATACACACTGCAGCTGACCGTTCATTATGCTGTTTACCGTTTCGATACATTGGAACTTTGCCAAAACCGACTGCCCTATACGTGGAACGACACGACGTTTGAAGTTGGGTCCGAGAGTGGCACCTTCTATTTCTCCGACACCACCGTTTTCGGCTGCGACAGCACCGTGGAACTGTCTCTTGTTGTCTATTCGTCTTACTATGAAGACCGGTACGACACGATTTGTGAGAACGAGCTCCCGTATCCGTGGAGCGACACTCTGTTCTTGGAAGGGACGTCAACGGGTGATTATGTCTTCAATCGTCACTCCGAATGGGGGTGCGACAGCGTGGTGACGCTGCATCTTTTGGTGAATGAGTCGTATGACCAGCTGGAACTGTTGCAGATTTGTTCCCACGACCTGCCTGTTGTGTGGCGGGACACCACTTTTGGCGAGGGGACGGAAAGCGGCGTTTTCACCTTCCACCGTTATTCACAACACGGCTGCGACAGCATTGTCACACTTGCACTTTATGTGACGGAATCGGATACGATTGTGAAGGAAGATACAATCTGCGTGTCGCAACTTCCTTATACTTGGCAGGATACAACATTTGAGGCGGGGACGGCCACGGGTTACTATCTCATTGGCGGAAATCTTTCCACGGGCTGTGAGAGCACGCTTTTGCATCTGGTGGTCGGTGGCATCGAACAGGATATGGACCATCCTGACACGGTGAGAGTGTGCCAAAAGGAATTGCCGTACGTTTGGCATGGCAATCTGGGTGACTATACCTTTGGCACGAACACGACCCGCGGGCGCCATCGGGTGACGGTCAGCGCCGGTGGTTGCACCGACATCTATTATGTGTTTGTGGACCTTCTCCCGAACAGCGATGTGGAGGTACCTGAAACCATTTGCAGTTCCCAACTTCCTTTTACAAAATATGACACGACTTTCCTCGCCGGCACGCAGAGCGGCACCTATTACGTGACCCGCCCCGATGGCAACGGCTGCGAGAAGACGACCACCATCCACCTTACGGTCAACCCGTCGTATGTGATTTATGACACACTGGTCCTTTGCCGCAATGAACTGCCCTACCGTTGGCGCGAGTGGATACAGCTGGGGATGACTACGGGCGATTACACCTATAACCGTACGACCAGCCTTGGTTGCGACAGCACGGTCTATCTGCATCTTGTAGTAAATCCGGTCTATAGTGAGTCGGAATCGTTGACCGTTTGCGAGAACGAGCTGCCGGTCGTATGGCGCGGCCACCTCATTCCCCGTGGCACGACTTCGCAGGATTTTGTTTATGAAGAACAGACTGTTACGGGTTGCGATAGCACAGTCACGTTGCACTTGACCGTGAACCCGACCTATCGGCAGGAGGAACAGCAGACCATCTGCTCCGGCGACCTTCCCTTCACATGGCGCGACACCACTTTCGCCGAGGGTACGCTGGGTGGAACCTATCTGTTTGAAAAACAGAGTTCCAAGGGCTGCGACAGCACCGTAGTACTGCACCTTACGGTTAACCCATCCAAAGAGGAAACGGTGACAGAGGACATTTGCCGTGCTGAACTTCCCTTTACATGGCGCGACACCACTTTTGCCGAGGGCACAAACTCCGGCACATTCACCTTCCATCGCCGGACAGCGAAGAATTGCGACAGTGTGGTGACACTCACGCTGAATATCCATGAATCATATGGTGCCAACGAATCCCTCGTGGTGTGTGAAAACGAACTTCCGGTTGTGTGGCGCGGCAACATCATCCCCCGCGGAACACGCACGGGCAATATCATCTATCGGGAGCAGACTGTTTTCGGCTGCGACAGCATTGTGATTCTTTCCGTGGTGGTCAATCCGGCCTATCACCAGAATGAAGAGCTGACAATTTGCGAGAATGACCTGCCGTACGAGTGGCGTGACACCGTTTTTGAAATCGGCAGCCGTGGTGGCGATTTCTATTTTGAGAAGAATTCCGTCAATGGCTGTGACAGTGTGGTGAAGCTGCATCTTGTTGTAAATCCTTCCTACTATTATGAAGAGGAACTGACCATCTGCGAGCAGGAACTTCCGTATAGTTACAGAGATACCAACTTCCTCGCGGGAACGGAATCGGGAATCTATACCCTGCACCGCCAGACCGTAAATGGCTGCGACAGCGTTTTCACCCTTTTCCTGACGGTCAATCCCACCGTTTTGCGCAGCGATGAGCTGGCGCTTTGTGAAAGCGAGTTGCCGTATATCTATGGTGACACTGTTTTCGGACAGGGCACGCAAAGCGGCACGTTTGTTTTCCGCCGCACGGCCCATACCGGCTGCGATAGCATTGTCACACTGGCTCTTACGA
>JAEEQA010000096.1 GCA_016285085.1 Bacteroidales bacterium | reverse complement strand
GCGGTACCGGCGGCAACGGCGGTATCGGCGGCAACGGCGGCAGCGGCGGCGACCGAGGCAACGCCGACATCACCTCGGCGGCAGGTCGTGGCGGACGCGGCGGCAACGGCGGCAACGGCGGCAACGGCGGTCGCGGCGAGAATGGAGCCAACGGCACCACCCGCCTCCTCGCACTCGTCTATGCCAATGACCTCACCGCAGAGAACATCGGCCGTCCCGACTCTCCCGAATCGACCGTCTGCACCGACGGCGGCGACGTCATCCTCATCGCACAGCCGGGCTTCGGCGGCCAGACCTGCCTCTGGTTCACCGCCGACAACGACTCCGTGCCCGTGGCCATCGACACCCTCTACAACGCAGGCAATATCCAGGAAGGCGTCTTCTATGTGGCCACCTACGACACCAACCGCAACATCAGCAGCTACGACCGCACCCCCATCTTCGTCAGCCACACCTACAGAGAGTTCGACGAAGTGACCATCTACGACACCGAACTCCCCTACACCTACCGCAACGACACAGTGTTTGAAGAAGGCACCGTCACCGGCATGTACACCTTCCACCGCCGCAGCATCGCCAACTGCGACAGCACCGTTTTCCTCAAACTCACCGTCATGACCGGGGACACCACCACCACTGACACGACCGCAACCGACACCACTTCGACCGACACGACCGTCACCGACACCACCAACATCATGGCGTGGATGCACCAGCCGGCAACGCTGGACATCTTCCCCAACCCCACCAACGGCCTCGTCACCGTGCGCTTCACCGCCGAGCCGAACAGCCGCCCGATGGTGGCACTGTACGACACCAAGGGCCGCAAGCTCATCAGCCGCGAAATCACCTCCGACGAGACACAGCTCGACCTGAGCGGATGGGCGAAAGGCCTGTACCTGCTGCGTGTGACGGACGGAAAGAACGTTTCCGCCATCGGCAAAGTGATCATTCAATAAACCTCCGCCCTGTATGGACGGGACGAGGAAACAATCTTTCCATTTGATTGTTTCCTCGTTTTTTTAAAAAGAAACAACGATGCAAGAACTGCACTGCCTTCTTGACTACGAGCCCAAAGTGCTCCTCGCCTGGGGCGAAAGCCTCAAGGGCGACCGCAAGTTCACCGACTTCCTGATGCTGAACGGTTTTCCGGAACTGGCGGCCCTCACCGGCGCCATCCACTCCGACACCGACGCCCTCAAGTGGCTGTTCGACAACGGCTACCCCGAGTTCGGCGTGCTCAGCGACGCCATCGACGACGAGGACGAGGCCATCGCCTGGCTCGAAAAGTACCACTGCGACTTCCTCTCGAAGTTCGCCGCCGCCTGCCGGAAAGACGACGAAGCCATCAAATGGTTCGTGGACAACAAATTGGATATATTCATCCTTATCATCCGCACCATCCACGACATCCTCCTGTTCCAATCATGGGACTCCTCCGACGTGCACCGGATGCGCCGCAGTTAGAGACGCGATACATCACGTCTTTACATTTTTTGTATATTTGCAGCCTGTTTCCGAAATCAAAACCAAAAATCTATACCTATGAGCAACGTGAAATTAGAACCGGAATTAGTGTTCCACTACTTTGAAGAAATTTGCAAAGTGCCCCGTCCCTCGAAGAAGGAGGCGAAGATGACCGCGTGGCTGATGAAGACGGGTGAAGAACTCGGTCTTCCCACCAAGCGCGACGAGATCGGCAACGTGCTGATCAGCAAGCCCGCCACCCCCGGCAAGGAGAACGTCACCCCCGTGATTTTCCAGAGCCATATCGACATGGTGTGCGAGAAGAACGCCGATGTGGATTTCGACTTTGAGAAAGACGCCATCCAATCCTATGTAGATGGTGAATGGATGAAGGCGAAGGGCACCACCCTCGGCGCCGACGACGGTATCGGCGTGGCCATGGAGCTGGCGCTGCTCGCCTCCAAGGATGTGGAGCACGGCCCCATCGAATGCCTCTTCACCGTGGACGAAGAGACCGGCTTGACCGGCGCTTTCGAGCTGAAACCCGGCTTTATGAACGGCAAGATGCTCCTCAACCTCGACTCCGAGGACTGGGGCGAGATCTTCATCGGGTGCGCCGGCGGCCAGGACACCGTGGCCTCCATCGACTGCGAGTACGAGGATGCCGACAAGAAAGCCGTCGCATACAAGGTGATGGTGAGCGGCTTGCAGGGCGGTCACTCCGGCGACGACATCAACAAGGGGCGCGGCAACGCCGTCAAGGTGCTGGGCCGTCTCCTTTGGAACGCCTACCAGGAGTACGACATCCGCATCGCCACGATGGATGCGGGCAACCTCCGCAACGCCATCGCCCGCGAGGGTTGGGCGGTCGTCACCGTGCCGAAAGAGAATGCCAAGGAGTTCGAGGCGTACATCCGCTCGATGGAGCCTGTCCTCCAGAACGAATTCCACATCACCGACCCGGGCGTGAAGGTATCGATCGAGGAGGCCGACATGCCCAAGAAGGTTTGGGGCGAGTACGCCGCCATCGATGCACTCAACGCCATCTACGTGTGCCCTCACGGCGTCTTCGCCATGTCGCAGGACATTCCGGGCCTCGTCGAAACCTCGTCCAACCTCGCTTCCGTCAAGGTGAAAGAGGACAGGATCGTCTTCTGCACCAGCCAGCGCAGCTCCGTCGAATCGAAGAAGAAAGCCGCAGTTGACCGCGTTTCCGCCTGCTTCTACATGATCGGCGCCGAAGTGGAGAACACCGACGGCTATCCGGGCTGGGAACCGAACACCAACTCCGAAGCCTTGAAGACCCTGGTGGATGCCTACCACAACATCTTCAAGGGTGAAGAACCGAAGGTGAAGGCCATCCACGCCGGCCTCGAATGTGGCCTCTTCTCCCAGAAATATCCGGGCCTCGACATGGTGTCCTACGGCCCCACCCTCCGCGGCGTCCACTCTCCCGACGAGAAACTGGAGATTGCCACGGTGAAGAAATGCTGGGATCTGACGGTGGAATTCCTGAGAATTTTGAAATAATTGATTGAAATTCTGTAATTTGATTCTGTAGAGACGTTTCATGAAACGTCTCTACATTGTTTCCGGCAATAATGATTTGGTATAATTAATGTAGAGGCGTGGTGCACCGCGCCTCTACATTAATTATACCCTGTCCCCTATTCCCCTTGGAATCCTTGTGCCCGCAGGGAAATCTGGCATTCATCGTTGGTGATGAGGTTGCAGCCGGCGTTGGGCTCGGTCATGTAACCGATGACGGACACGTTCTCGATGGTTTTCACCTTCTCGTAGTCATCCTGTTTGACGGTGAAGAGCAGTTCGTAGTCCTCGCCGCCGTTGAGGGCGACGGTGGTGGCCACGATTTTCAGTTCGCGGAGGGTCTGGAAGGTGAGGGGATCGACGGGAGTCTTGTTCTCGTAGATGGTGCAACCGAGCTGGTTGAGGTGGCAGATATGGAGGAGGGAGGAGGCGAGGCCGTCGCTGACGACGGTCATGGCGGTGGGGAGGATGTCGTTTTTGCGGAGAGCCTCAACGATGTCAAGGCGCGGTTCGGGTTTCAGCTGGCGTTCCAGGAGGTAGTCGTACCCTTCGAAGTCGGGCTGGCTGTTGCCGGTGGTTTCAAAGACCTGCTTTTCCCGTTGTAGGAGCAGAAGCCCGGCGTAGGCGGCGCCGAAGTCGCCCGACACGCAGATAAGTTCGTTCTCGTGGGTACCGGTGCGGCGGGTGAGGCGGTCGGGTTCGACGGAGCCGATGGCGGTGAGGCCGATGGCGAGGCCGGAAACGGAGGAGGTGATGTCGAGGGTGGCGATATCGAGGTGGTAGTAGTGGCAGCAGGCGCGCAGGCCGGTGAGGAGTTCTTCGACGGCTTCGACGGAGAAGCGGTTGGAGACGGCGAGGTTGACGGTAAGCTGCGACGGTGTGGCGTTCATGGCGAGGAGGTCGGAGACGGCGATGCCGGCGCACTTGTACCCGAGGTGCTTGAGGGGGAAGTAGGAGAGGTCGAAGTGGACGTTCTCGAGGAACAGTTTCGAGGCGGCGACGGTGAGCCGGTTGTCGAAGCGGGCGGCTGCGGCGTCGTCACCGGGGCCCACGACGGTGGTGGGCTGCTCCAGCTTGATGTCGTCAGTGAGTTTGCTGATGAGGTTGAACTTTCCGAGTTGGGAAATCTCGTTGCGTGGGGTGTCGTTGTCTGCCATATATTATATTATTGTATGATTCCGGATTTGTGCATTTTCGAATTGGGGTGCAAAGGTACAACAAAGTTCATCAAGTTGAATGTTAAAAGTAGGGAGTATGAGGTATTGTTTTGACTGGTTCACAATAATAAAATCTACAAGAGAGTCAACTTGAGTCAACTTGAGCCAACTTGAGCCAACTTGAGCCAACCTGAGTCAGCAATTTTATGGCTGTTTCTGCGTTAAAAAAGACATGAAAAGAATTGAAATGGATGATGTGGCAGCATTGTTGCGCCTTGTAGAAAGGTCCGTACACCGTTCCATCAGTGGACCACAGGATTTCGCTTACCTGTCGGATGTGATTTACCTTCGCACGAATGACAAGATAAGTAGCTCAACGATAAAACGTCTATGGGGATACGATACGCCCGTGCGCAAGCCCTACTACAACACGCTCTGCGTTTTGGCTCGCTTCATTGGCTACAAGGACTACAGAGACTTCGTGAATGACAAAAGAGCTGGCGAGAGGTCTTCCCTCACATACACCGCGTTTTCATTGAAAGCCTCAGATCTGTTTGTAAACGACAGGGTGGTTTTGCAGTGGAAACCAGACCGTTTGTGCATAGTAATCTATAAGGGTGATAATAGCTTTGAGGTTTTAGAGTCACAGAATACAAAACTCCAAACGGGTGACAAATTTTGTGCAATGCTTTTTACGGAAGGAATCCCCGCCTATCTTGACCAATTCAGAAGCAAAGATGAACCACACTTTCCGAGCACATACGTCATTGGGTGGGAAGGGGGGCTGACGCATATCCATGTCATAGAAACAACCCGCCCGGAAGAGCAACAAGAGTCAGAATCGCAACAATGATGAAAAGAACAGAGCAATTAGCGACAGTAAACAATGTAGCAGAATTATAAGGGCAACAAATATCGCCGCATATTCCCTCATCAGAAATCTCTTGACTGCGGAAGGACAGCTGAAGCGGGCGTTGGGGTCAGGTCGCAGGCATTTCCAACGGATATACGGTTTGATGGAGAGTTCCTTTAACAACATCCCCAACGAGTATAGGTCGGATCGGCAGTCCGAAGGTTTATCTTTCAAAAGAAGTTCCGGGGCGATATAGGGGTTTGTGCCGGATACATGCTTGTAGTAGGCGTAATTATCACTGTCAGCCAGTCCAAAATCCACAATCTTCACGTTACCGCCTTTTTCCGTTATAATGATGTTTTCCGGCTTTATGTCCCTGTGTATGATTTGCCGGTCGCTTAACTGCTCCAAGGCGATCAGCAGTTGCCATAGGGTCTTGCTGGGGAACTGCAGTCTCTTTTTGCTTTGTATGATTTCGGCAAGAGTATAGCCTTTGATGAATTCCATCACAATGCAGGGCCCTATGAAACTGTTTTCTTCCATACCATACACTTGTACAATATTGGGACAGTTAAGGGTGATGAGTATGTCGAATTCCTTTTTCAGCATCAACCGGTAAGCGTATTTGTCCCGGTATTCCGGTTTCAGCCCTTTCAAAAAGAACCACTTTCCATGTCGCTGGGCCTTATATAAACAATTGTACCCATAAGATCTGATTTCAGAATAGTGGGTAAACTGGTCTGTTATGCCAAAAAGAATGTCCTTTACATGGCCTGACGGATGCATAATAGGAAAAACAACATCCTCTTTACCAATGCATTGATTAACTCCCATAATATACCTTTAAGTTTGCAAAAATACGCAAAAATCAGGCACTTCGATGTCGTATTCAAACTTGAGTTAACTTGAGCTAACTTGAGCCAACTTGCTTTTGGAAACAGCTTTTTGACGTTATATTTTTGCTTCAGAAGGTATGAAAATATAAATAATTAAAAATCAATGTTTTATAAAAAGACAACTGTTGATACTGGGGAATATCAAGGCTTTTAATTCAATATTTTGTTCACTATGGTCGCTTTTAATGCAAAAAATCAATATATGGGAATATCCGTGAAAAGAACCTATGGCACATGGAAAAGCCAGCTTCGGTTTGTATTTGCCGCATTGCTGATTTCCAGCCTGACTTGGACGCAGGCGCAATCTTTCTCTCCTTCGGGTTTCATGGTGGCCGGCAACGGCGACTTCTCCGTAGGCCAGATTTTCGCCATCCCCGCCATGTCTGCGGAAGCATCATCATCCCCTGGCGTACAGCAAGGCTATGTCTTCATCTATGAATACGAGGATGACCGCTGTGAAGGTTATGCCTACAACGGGTACGGCTTCTCTCTTCCGGCTACGGCCAATCCAGTGGACACCCTGTTGGTAAAATACGACCCTGACGAGCGGGATCAGCATGGGTATGACAGCATCACTCATCTCCAGCTGTGGATCCATCTGACCAAACACGCAATGGACACCACCATTTTCCTCGCAGACTACGACGATCCGCGCTTCGGCACCGCCTCCGGTGTGCAGTCGGTGATCTACCATACTTCAGATTTCGGCTGCGACAGCGTGGTGGAACTGCTGGTCTATCGGCTCAGTACCATCCCGAATGACACCGCCACCGCCCTTCCGGGCCAGTATGAGGTGGCCGTGACGATGAACACGCCCGGAATTGTCCCCACCGACTTCTACAGCGCCGGTGGCATTCTCACACCGGTGGGAACGTCCACCTATACCGGCAGCTATCCGACGGGGGAGACCACTCCCGTGGTGTGGGTCGCCACCATCGCCGACTCCTCAGCCACCTTTACCAACTACGTCACCATCCTTGAGCCCGTCTGCGACACTATGCACCCGCAGGACGGCAGCGGCAACGAATACGAGGTGGTGAAGCTCATCCACGACTGCTGGCTGAAGAGCAACCTGCGCACCCGGCTTTATGCCGACGGCACAGAGGTGCCCGATGTGCGCCAGTATCCCGGCACCGACCTTGAAACATACGGCTATCTTTATACATACGATGCAGCCACCGGCCACTATGTGGCCCGCGGCGACACTCTACAGGGCGCCTGTCCAGACGGCTGGCACCTCCCTTCCTACGAAAAAGTGGTGGAGTTAATGTCGCACTACGAGGCCGAAGACCTGATGGCGACGACCAACTGGATTGTGCCCGGCAATAACAGCAGCGGATTCACCATGCAGCCCGGCGGTTTCTACAACCCTGCCGGCCATGTACCTTACGAGCGACTTCTTGTGAGCGCCTACATCTGGGCCTTCACCCCCGGCAGCTCCGTCAATTACGCCCTTGAGATCGGCTCTGCGTGCGGCACCATGGAACTGATTCCTGTTTATGGCGACCCGGGCTACAGCGTACGATGCCTTAAGGACTAAAAAATAAGGTGGCGAGAGGTTGTGTAGCTGTTTTCAGGGCTTTTTTTTATTGCTGCCAGACTCTTGCCCCTTTTTCAAACGAGAATTGAAAAGTAGCCATTGCGCTTATTACCCATATACTTGACATTTCAAACATAGAAGAAAAAATCTTAATTAATAATTAATCATCAAATCTCAATGAAAAAACTGTTATTCTGTATTCTCTTGTTGTTTTTGGGATTGTCGGCGGTTTTTGCGCAGGCACCCACACACGAACAGCTAACCTACCAGACGGTGGTGCGTAACGCACAGAACCAGCTGGTTTTCAATCAAAACAATGTCACAGTGCAGGTATATGTGTGCAACGCTGACGGCACCGTGGTGACCTACAGCGAGACACACACGGGCTTGAGCACCAACGCCAACGGCATGCTCTCGCTGATGATCGGCAGTGTGGCGCCCGACCAAGGCACATGGGCCGATATCGACTGGTCAACGGCCTACATCAAGACCACTGTCAGCTACAACCCCGGGAGCGGAATGGTGACCATCACACACGCCCCTGCGCCCGTGACCGCCGTTCCCTATGCTTTGCAGGCCGGCAATTTAGACAATATCACGAACATCCTCGGTGATGCCATCCACGATTCGATCGTGTACAATATAAACAATAACATTAGCGAACAGATTCACGACAGCCTTACGAACGCGCTGAGTAATTATGAAATCCAGAACTGCGACGATGTGAACGACTGTGTGGCCACGGCCATTGCAGA
>JAEEQA010000095.1 GCA_016285085.1 Bacteroidales bacterium | reverse complement strand
ACGGGCACCCCTTCTACATAGAAGGGGAACTTTCATCTCTTCATCGTATAATCGTATAATCGCATCTTCTATAATTTTCAATTCTCAATTCTCAAAAACGGGTTATTCCGCTTCTCTTCGCCGATGGTGGTTCTCGGGCCATGGCCGGGATAGACCACTGTAGTGTCGGGGAGTGTCAATATTTTCGTTTTCAAACTATCAATCAATAATTTATGACTTCCGGTAGGAAGGTCGGAACGCCCGATGCTGCCAGCGAACAGGACATCACCGACGATGACGCAGCCAGCGGCGGGCACATAGAAACAGACACTGCCGTCGGCATGACCAGGGGTATAGAGCACCTGAAGTACCTGATGCCCAAAACGGATGACATCACCTTCCTTGATGTAGCGGTCGGGGGCGGGAAAATCCGACCGGTCGCAGTCCATCCCGAAGGCGGCACCGTATGCAACAGCATGATGGTAGATGCCCATTCCCGCCTCGTGCATCAGCAACGGTACCTTGAACGTGCCGACACAATAGCCATTTCCCAAAACGTGGTCAATATGGGGGTGTGTATTAATAATATATTTGATTTTCAACTCACTATCTTTCAAAAAATTGGAAAGGTCCTCGCGTTCGATGAAACTGCTCATTCCCGGATCAATGATTACCGCCTCCTTCGTGTCATCGTAAAGGACGATAGTGTTTACCTCTATTTGGTTGAAAGTAAAAACTCTGGTTTTCAACTCGTTACCCATATTCTTTTGCTATATTAGAAGGGTTTGGCGTACTCCTTCGCCAGTTCCGTATAGACTTTCACCTTCTTGCCTTGATGGAACTCAACGCTGTACATCAGTTTGCCGTTGGCATCCCAGTACGACCACGTACCCTCCTTCATCCGGTTCTGGTAGTTGCCTTCCATCTGCTTTTTGCCTGTTGGATAATATTCTACAAATTTTCCTGTAGCTACATCCTCCACAAAATTCTGCTGACGGATAATCACCTCACGTTCGTTGTAATAGGCCCAGAGGCCATTTTTCTGGCCGTTCACGTACTTCCCTTCCTCCAATTTCTGCCCGTTGTCGGCATATTCCGTCCACTTGCCGTGCTTCATCCCCTTGCTGTAGAAGCCGGAGGATTTCTTGGAACCATTTGGATTCCAGTACTTATAGACGCCGTCGCGCTCGTTGTTGGCATAACCGCTTTCGTACTTTTTCGTGCCGTTGTCGTAGAAGCCCTCCCACAGGCCGCTCATCTGGCCAGCCTTGAAATAGCCCTGATCTTTCACTTGGCCCGACTCGAACCATTGCACCCATTTGCCGTCCTCCTTGTCGAAGGCAAAACTGCCTTCGCGCTGCTTTTCGCCCGTCTCGAACCACGCGGTCCACAGGCCGGTACGCATTCCGTTGCGGAACTGACCGCGCTTCCATATTTTCCCGTTCTCGAAGAAGTACTCCCACTGGCCGTTCTGAAGCCCGTTACGGAAGTCACCGCGGCTGCCGAGCGAGCCGTCGGGGTTGTAGAACTTCCACGTGCCTTCTTGAAGGTCATCGACGGAGTTGCCCTCCATCTCCAATTTGCCGTCGGCGCGCCACCAATGGGCGTAACCGTTCAGCCGGCCGTGTACATACTCGCCTTCAAATTGCTTCTGGTCACCGTCATAATACTCGGTGACGAGTCCGTGAAGACTGTCGTTCAAGTAGTTGCAGTCACGGTATAATTTTCCGCTGGGGTAGTAGAACCGCCAGTGGCCGCTTTTCACGCCGTTTTCAAACTGGCCTTCAGATTCCACCGTGCCGTTGGAGTACCAGCTCTTGAACGGGCCGTTGTCGGCGAAATACTCCTGTGAGGGCTTGCCGTTGTCGTACCATGCCTTCCATTTCCCCACCTTCCGGCCGTTCTTGAAGTTGCCTTCCATCATCAGCTTGCCGTCGCTGTGGAAGTACTGCCAGTGGCCCTCCTCCACAGAGTCGATGGCAAGGCCGACGGACTTCAGCTGCTTGTTGCTCCAGTAACTTTTAAGGGTATCTTGGGGTGATGCGCTACTAACTATCAGAATAGCAGCGACTAACAGGAAAAATTTTCGCATGGGCTATCTTTTAATAACAGGGTGCAAATTTACAAAAAAGCACGTAGGGAGACACGTCAAAATTTTATTTTCAAAAACGGGTGGAGCGAATGAAAAAAGTTGTACTTTTGCCGCCTCAAAATTTAATGTTTAATTTTAAAAGAAAGAGGTATTTTTTATGATTATTGTTCCTGTAAAAGAAGGCGAAAACATCGACAAAGCTTTAAAGAAACTGAAAAGAAAATTCGAGAAGACTGGTGTGGTGAAAGAACTCCGTAACCGCCAGAAATTCACGAAGCCGAGTGTTATTCAGCGGGAGCAGCGTCTGAAAGCCATCTATGTCCAGAAACTGCGCGACGCCGCGATGGACTAATCGGCTCACAGCGTAATCAGAAAGAAAAGGCAGGTTTTCGAACCTGCTTTTTTTTTGCAGAAAATCTGCCAAAATCTCCGAAAATTGGCGTACCTTTGCGCACGTTTTTCACCAAAGAACAAAAAGAGAATGATAAAGGGAATGAAAATAGCACTTTTTTCTGCCGTAGCGGAAGAGGCGGGGGCTTGGGCGCCGCGCTTCCACTTCACCGGCATCGGACGCGAAAACGCCACACGCAGTATGCTTGACTTCGTCACCCACCACCAAGGGGAAGACTATACCATCGTCAATGTCGGGACGGTCGGATCGCACGCCTTTCCCGTCGGCACGATCCTCAGCATCGACGAGATTGTGTCCGCCGGCAGCCCGTTCAACGACTTCCGGATGCAGCCCACGCACTTCCAGCTTCCGCCGGCGCTGGACGTACCCCACGCCACTTTGTATTCGTCCGACAGTTTCGTCGCACCGGAGGTCTATACCGAAGACCACCTCGCCTTGATGAAACGGCAGGCACAATGTTTCGACATGGAGTCGTCGGCGGCCTTCAGCGTGGCCACCAGCTTCGGCATCCCGTACGTTTCGTTCAAGATTGTTTCCGACAACCTCGACGTCACCATCGACATCTGGCGCGAGCGCGTGGTGGAGCTGTCGAAAAAGATGGACGGCTATCTGAAGAAAGTGCTGGAGAACCTTAATGCGGAAGTGATTTAGGGGATAGGGTATAGTAATTAGTAATTAGTAATTAGTAATTAGCAATAGTAATTATTACCGAAAATTGGTTATTGGTTTTTGGTAATTAAATTTGCATAATTCAATAAAAGACTGTATTTGAAAAAGATAGGATAATTATATCACTCACTATGGAAGAGTCTATCGCGAAATTTCTGGACTATCTGAAATACGAGAAGCGGTCGTCGGAGCATACGATAACGGCCTACGAGGGGGATTTGGCGCAGTTTGAAAAGTACCTCCATGACAACTTCAAGGACACGAAGATTCTGAAAGCGGAACCGCTGATGGTGCGGACGTGGATGATGGAGCTTTTGGAAAAGGAGGTGTCGGCACGCTCCGTATGCCGCAAGACCAGTGCCCTACGGGCGTTTTTCCGCTACCACGTCAAGCTCAAGAACGTGAAAGTCAACCCGATGGAGGCCGTCACTTCGCCGAAAGTGAAGAAGCGGCTGCCGCAGTTTGTGGAGGAGGAGGATATGGACAAACTCTTCACGGAGGAGCTGTTCGAGGACACCTTCGAGGGGTGGCGCGACCGGCTCATCATCGAGCTGTTCTACGTGACGGGAATGCGCCTTTCGGAACTGACCAACATCCGCCGCGACGACCTCGACCTGTACGCCTGCACCGTGAAAGTGCTGGGCAAGCGCAATAAGGAACGGATTATCCCGTTCAGCCCCAGAGTGAAAGAGGTGATTCTCAAATACTTTTCACTTTTTGATGAAAAATATCCCGAAATCCCGAAAAATTATTATATCTTTGTCGCTCCAAATTGCAACAAAATCTACCCGAAGGCTGTTTACCGTATCGTGCGCAAATACTTGGACTTGGTGACCACCATCGACAAACGCAGCCCGCACGTCCTGCGGCACACCTTCGCCACCCACCTGCTCAACCACGGCGCCGACATCAACGCCATCAAGGAGATTCTCGGACACGCTTCCCTCTCCGCCACCCAAATCTATACGCACAACTCGATAGAAAAACTGAAAAACATTTATAACCAAGCCCATCCCCGGGCATAAAAAAGGAGGTTTTATGAACATCAACATTTCTTCACTGCACTTCAAGACCGACCAGAAACTGGAGGCTTTCATCAACGAAAAAGTTGAAAAACTGGCGAAAATGCACGACGGCATCATCGGCGCCGAAGTGACCCTCAAACTTGAAAACACCGACAAACCGGAAAACAAATCCGCCGAAATCCGCATCAAAGTCCGCGGCAACGACGTGATGGCCGAGAAAACCGCAAAGACCTTCGAGGAAGCCACCGACACCGCCGTCGAAGCACTCAAAAAACAGCTTATTAAAGTGAAAGAAAAAGAACGCGGCAACTAACCGCCTCAAAACAAATCTATTAAAGCTCTTCCGCCCTCCGGTGGAAGAGCTTTTCTAATCCCAAACAACGCCAAAACACAAAGATGTTCAAGACCTACAACGCTTCCGCCGGCTCCGGCAAGACCACCAACCTCGTGGCCGAATACCTTACCATCTGCCTCCAAGCCCCCGACAACTACCGCCACGTGCTGGCCGTCACCTTCACCAACAACGCCACGGCCGAGATGAAGGAACGCATCCTACACACCCTCAACGACTTTGCCTTCACAGACCCTGCCGTCTGGGACTTTTGGGAAGAGCAGCCTAAAAGCGTGCAAAAAAAACTCGGCAAATCACAGTTTATTCATAAAACCACACGCCAGCTATCCGACCTCGACAGCGACCTTATCCGCGAACGTTCGGAAGCCCTGCTGGAGAAAATCCTCGCCCACTACCCCGACTTCGCCATCAGCACCATCGACAGTTTCTTCCAGCGCATTCTCCGCTCCTTCGCCTTCGACCTCGGCCTGAGCACCGACTTCAACGTTGAAATCACCTTGGACGACTACTTCCAACAGACCGTCGACCTCCTCTATCAACGCATTTCCAACAAAAGCAAGGAGGGGAAAGACCTTGCCCGCCGTGTGATCAACCTGATGGAACAAAAGATGGAGGAAGACGGAAAATGGCGCATCGACTACGACCTCCTCACGCTGCTGAAGGACACCTATTTCGATGAACAAGCCCCACTTTACATTGATTTACTGAAAAATACAGACTTCTCAAAAGCAGCGGAAACGCTGAATGAAGTCTGGAACACAAACAAAGAAAAAATGGGGACGCTCATAGCGGAAGGGAAAGACATTCTGCACAGCTCCGGCATCCCCGAAGAAGATTTTCCCTGCTACGGCATCCTCGACTGGTTCAACCAGGCAACGCCATACGCTCTGAAAAGTTTTGTCGCCACAGAAAAAGCAATCGCAGGAGAATCCTTCACAAAAAAAGGGAAAAGAGACCTGTCCGACAGCGAACGCAAGGCCATCATTGCCAAAAAAGAGGAAATCGAACAGCTGTTCCGGAAAGTGCTGCTCCCCTGCCAAATGGTACGGAAAAACCTGAGACGCTTTCAACTTCTTTTTGATTTACAACAAATCATGGAAGAATTGAAGGTACAGGACAACAAGTTCTTCCTTTCCGAAACAGGACAGCTGATCCAAAGGGAGGTCAAGGACAACCCTGTACCATATATATATAATAAGGTGGGAACACGCTTCAGAAACTACTTCATCGACGAGTTTCAGGACACATCCGACACACAGTGGGAAAACATGCTGCCCCTGATGGACGAAGCGGTTTCCACCGATGGGAAGGTCATTCTTTTCGGGGATGTGAAGCAGGCCATCTACCGCTTTCGCAACGGGAACCCGCAGCTCTTCGCCGACCTTGCCCACAGCGGCACCGCCCGACGCAAACACTTCGAGGAACGGACCCGGTGCGAGGAGGAGTTATTGGATGCCAACCACCGGACACTCCGCAAAATCATCAGATTCAATAATCTGTTTTTCAAACAGATGCCTGAGATGCCCGCTTTCCCGGAACGCCTTTCAAACTATCCCCAAAAATTTTACGACACATTTTACGAAACTGTAAAACAAGAGGAGGACAAGCAGGAAGACGGTTTCGTAGCCATCCGCTTCTGCCCCAACGAAGAAGAAACCGTGAAAGACGACTACCTGGTTTCGGCTACTTTGGAAGCACTCCGCGATGCCACCGAAAAACGCCATTACCGTCTGCACGACATCGCTGTCCTCACCCGCACAACCGCAGCGGGGACACTGATCGGCAAAGCGCTGTCCGAAAACGGGATACCCGTCATTTCCGCCGACTCGCTCGTGCTCGGCAGCAACGAAAATGTGAACCTCGTCCTCTCCCTGATAAAGTATATCGCCACACCCTCCGATGCACTCAACCGCTTCTATCTTATCCATCTTCTTCTGAAACGGGAGGGGAAAAGCGGCGAGCTGGCCCAATTCATCGGGACCATCGCCGGCGAACAGGGCAAACTGTTGCCGCTTACCGATGACATGACGGAGGATGAACGAAATAAAATCATTGCCAAAAACAAAGAGACAGAGAAACGTCATTTACAAAACAACATACTGAAATTCAATATTTTATTAAAAAAACAGTTCAATATTTCAGTCCAACAGGAACAATGGGCGAACCTGCCCCTGCTCACCCTTGTCCACAACCTGATGACGGAACTGAACCTCCGGGAGTCCGACCCCTACCTCATCGGACTCATCGACCTTGTAAATGACTACACCGGAACAAAGGGGAACACGCTCGACACATTTTTGAAATGGTGGGATGAGAAAGGGGCAAAAAAAGCGGTAACATCGCCGGAAAACGTTGATGCCGTGCGGATTATGACCATTCACAAGGCGAAAGGCAAGGAATTCCCCGTAGTCATCATGCCCGTACTCAACAAGCACATGAGCAAGCTCACCAAGCCGAAGATGTGGCAGCGTTTGGACGAAAAGGAACTGGGTATTCCCGTGATACAGTTGCGCAAAGGGGAAGATTTTGACAAATCTTTTGGAATTGACGCCTTCGCCGAGGAGTGCGCCCTGACGGCATTGGACGAGACCAACATCCTCTATGTGGGACAGACCCGGCCGGAGGAGGCACTCTATATCATCGCCGACAAAAAACGCGATGAAAAAAAGAGCGATGAAAAAAACCGCGGCGACAAAGAAAAGGAAAACGGGAGCGACAGCATCTTCAATTACAGTCTGTTACTGGAAGATTTCATCAAAAATAACGAAGCCTTCTTCACCGAAAAAGAAGGGTGGACCTGGTTTGGCGACGACACCCATGCCCGGCCGGAGATGCCACCCGCAAAAGAAGCTGACAACACGTCCACTCCCCGCCTTCCCTTTTCCGGATTCACGCTGGAATCCTTGATCCCCGCAGAAATCGAAACAGAGCAGCAGGAAATCGGCATCGCTGTCCACCACTACTTTGAAACGGCTGAACACTTCCCGATGACGGAGGAAGAGGCCGAACAATGGACGTTTGACGAAAGCCAGCCCTATCAGGAGGAAATCCGCGCCGCACTGAAGTCGCTCACGAAAAACACCGCGCTCCTCCCCTATTTCGCTGATGGACTGTCTGTTCTGAAAGAAATAAACCTTCTCACCGCCGACGGGGAACGACGCCGTCCCGACCGGGTGGTGCAGAAGGACGGGGAAACGGTCGTTATCGACTTCAAGACGGGCGAGCCGACAAAAGACGCCAAGCAGAAGTACCAGACGCAGGTGGACGAGTATGTGCGAATTCTTCGCGAAATGGGGTTCCCGAACGTGCGCGGTGAGTTGCTATATTTGTAATTAACTTTTATTAACACTTTTATTTTATTGATTTTCAAGTAGATATACAAAATATCTATAAACGAGGTATTGTCGTATCAAAAAAGGTGTACTTTTGCCGCCGTTTTAAAAAAAGAGAACCAATAACCTAAATTATTAAAAATGAGAAAATTAACAAACACCTTACTGATTATTTTGCTGATTTTGCCGTTCGTACTGAACGCACAGGTTTACCAACTGCCCAACCCGGGCTTTGAAAACTGGGACAACAATTACGCCAGCGACGATGACGAACCTGCTAACTGGAACGGGTTCCCGTCCGCGGAGTCTACACTTGCCTCGTATGTATGCAACCAGGCACTGCCGACAAGACACTCGCGTTCCACCGGGA
>JAEEQA010000017.1 GCA_016285085.1 Bacteroidales bacterium | reverse complement strand
CCAATATGATATTGTAGCTGACACTGATTGCGGTGTTGGCGGCGGCAGCCCTCGCCGGTGTCTATCTCCTGACAAAGGAATCCATTGACAATGTGCAGGTTGCCAAGAAACAGAGTGCCTTGAACGCCGTTCTGCCCGGCTTCGACGGCAACATCATCCCTGTGCCCACAACCCTTCCCGATGACAAGGATCCCGTGACGGTGAATGTGGCCGTGACGAAGGACAACACTTTGTTCGGTGCTGCGGTGGAAACCTACACCAACAAGGCCTTCGGCGGCACTTTCACTTTGATGGTGGGTTTTGATGTCGACGGCAACATCCTCGGCACCGAGGTGATCAAGGCGGCGGAAACTCCCGGCCTCGGCGACAAAATCAACAAGAACAAGAGCAATTTCGCGGAGCAGTTCGTCAAGATGAACCCCGCTGCAGCTGATTTTGACCTGAAGGTGAAGAAGGACGGCGGTGAGGTGGACGCCATCACCGCGGCCACCATCTCCTCCCGCGCCTACTGCGATGCCGTGAACCGCGCGGCAAAAGCTTTTTTTGCTACAAAGGAGATTGCCTTGCCGAAAGTGATGCCCAACCTCAAGATTAATTCAAACAATGCCCCGGCTGAAACCGAAGCTGAGGAGAAAGGAGTTGACAATGAATAAATTGAAGATACTTTTTAACGGAATACTTAAGGAGAACCCGACGTTTGTGCTGGTCCTGGGCATGTGCCCCACGCTGGGTGTCACCACCTCTGCCTTCAACGGCTTCGGCATGGGCATCGCCACCCTTTTTGTGCTGTTGATGTCCAATGCGCTGATTTCCCTGTTGAAGAACTTCATTCCTGACAAGGTGCGTATCCCCGCCTTTATCGTGGTCATCGCCACCTTTGTTTCCATCGTTGACCTGCTGATTCAGGGCTTTGTGCCGGCGTTGGGCGAGAGCCTGGGGCTGTTCATCCCGTTGATCGTGGTCAACTGCATCGTGCTGGGCCGTGCCGAGGCCTTCGCCTCCAAGAACACCGTTTTCGACAGCATGCTCGACGGTATCGGGATGGGGCTCGGTTTCACCCTCAGCCTGACGGTCATCGGAGCCATCCGTGAGATCTTGGGCAGCGGCTCCATCTTCGGATACACCTTCCTGCCGGCCTCGACCAACATCCTGGTCTTCGTCCTCGCCCCGGGCGCCTTCTTCGTCCTCGGCTTTGTGATGGCCTTCATCCGTCATCTTCAAAATAGTAACGAACATTAAAACGACTGAACTATGGAATATGTTTTGATGATTATCGCCTGCGTTTTTGTAAACAACATTGTTTTATCGCAGTTTCTGGGCATTTGCCCGTTCTTGGGCGTTTCCAATAAGCTGAGCACCGCGCTGGGCATGGGTGTCGCTGTCATCTTTGTGATGACACTCGCCACACTGGTCACTTCGCTCATCCATGTATATGTGCTGGTGCCGACAGGCCTTCAATTCTTGCAGACCATTGCTTTTATCTTGGTTATCGCCGCCCTCGTTCAGATGGTGGAAATCATACTGAAGAAGATGAGTCCTCCGCTCTATCAGGCATTGGGTATCTTCCTCCCGCTGATTACGACCAACTGCGCCGTTTTGGGTGTCGCCATCTCTGTGACCCAGAAGTTTGACATTGCTGCTGGCAGCTATATGCTTGACAGCCTTGTCTATACCGTTGCTTCGGCTCTCGGTTTCGCCGTGGCCATCCTCTTTTTCGCCGGTATGCGCGAACAGCTGGAACTCTCGCGTGTCCCGAAGGCAATGCAGGGTGTTCCGATTGCCCTGGTCACGGCAGGTATTCTCGCCATGGCCTTTATGGGTTTCGCCAATCTTGTATAATAATTTATTGTAAGCGATGAGAAAGAAGTTGATGCTCCTCTGCCTTGCTGCAGTTTCTGTTTTTTCCGCTTCTGCGCAAAAACTCGTGACACAGCTGCCGGTTGACAGCGGTTTTGTGTTCGGCAGCGATTATTTCATCTATGCATTGCCGCAAACCGCCTTCCAGATCGACGTGGTGGTGACGCAGAATCGCGAGATGAAGGGCATCTATTCCGACTACGCTTCCTCCTTGCTCGGCTTGAACAACATCGTTTCCCAGAACAGGACTACGTACGAACTGAAGAGTGTGTCGGTGACGCCTGTCACACTTCCGGATGAGGATTATGTCTATGCCGTGGAGTTGTCTCCGGCCCAAAAGAAGAGTCTTTTTTTGAACAAGCTTTATGAGAGTCAGGCGGCGTCGGAAAAGGATGCGGAAGTCCCCGCGCACGATTTCGGCACACAGCCGATTCCCGATTTTTTCCGTTACTACAGCGATCTGGCTTATATAGAGCAGGCAAACAATTACACGGAGACACAGATTGTGGACGGTGTGGTGCGGCAGGTCCCTGCAAGCCGGGTGTCGAAGGTGACCAAGACCAATGAGCAGAAGGCACAGGAAGCGGCCGACATGATTGACAAAATCCGGAAAGACCGCTATGCCCTCCTTGCCGGCGAGCAGGAAGTGGCCTATCAGCCGGCGACATTCAGCCAAATGATTGACAATCTCAATGAGTTGGAAAAGAACTACATAGGACTCTTTGCCGGTTTTTCGCTCAGCGATGAATTGCACTATCAGGTGGTGGTTTTTCCCGGGCAGACGAACATCACGCCGGCCTTCTCGTTCACGACCTCCAACGGCTTTTCTGAAGCCGCCGGTGCTGCTGCCGACACCTACTATCTGGTTATTGCCCCGCAATACAGTCTTGAACCTGTTGCCGCATTTGCGGGAGTACGGGCGAATGGAAAGAAGTATGTGGAGCCGTCCGGCTATCGTATCCGTCGTCCCGTCCCTTCGGATGTCACCCTCAACCATGGACACAAGACAGTGTTTTCCGTGGGAACCTGCGATGTCTATCAGTTCGGCAAGATTGAAGCGCTTCCTGTTGGAAATGATGATTTCGACATCGCAAAATTTGTCGTGATTTATTAAAAAAATGAAGAGATATACTTTTTTTATGCTGCTTTTAGCCGGTTTGTCGCTGGCTTTTTCTTCGTGCAACCGGGAAAAAAAGGATTTGACGATGGAGAAGTTCATGGAGCTGACCCGGCAGTATGTCACGGAGGAGTTGCAGATAACGGGTCTGGATTCCGTATGTGTGGTGAAGGTTGACACGGTGGACGGTTACGAGTACGCCCAGATCATGGTCGATTTGCTTCATCAGATGGATGCAGAGCTATTGTACGAGTACCAGGCGGCTGAAATGTCGGGTGACACGGCGACTGCCCGTGCTTTGGATATCCAGATAGACGAGATTGCTGCGGCAGGCGAGCAGTGGGACATGGAGGTGGTTGCGATGGAAAATGCCCCCAAGACACTCCGCTTCTATCTGCTGACCGCCAACTACTATGCGGGCCGGGACATAGACCAGTTCTATTTCTTTGTAACGCCTGATTATAAGATTCATATCCCTGATCCTTTTTCGGAATTGTGATTTTTCCGGTAAAAAATACATTTTTTTGCTTTTTTTGAACAAAAACCCTTGACAAACGGTTTTTGATGTTGTATTTTTGCCGCCCCAAAATCAGGAGGAATTAGCGTATGAAATTATCCCAATTTAAGTATTTTTTACCACAGGAATTGATTGCTTTGCATCCGACTATGGAACGCGATGAAGCCCGTCTGATGGTGATTGACAGAAAAAAGCAGACCATAGAGCACAAGGTTTTTAAGGATATTTTAGATTATTTTGACGAGGGTGATGTTTTTGTCATGAACAACACCAAAGTTTTCCCATCTTTGCTGTATGGCGAGAAGGAGAAGACGGGAGCGAAGATCCGTGTCACCCTCCTCCGCGAGCTGGACGAGGAGAGCCGTCTTTGGGACGTGCTGGTTGATCCCGCCCGCAAAATCCGTATCGGCAACAAGCTCTATTTTGGGGAGAACAGCGACTTGGTGGCCGAGGTGATCGACAACACCACTTCCCGTGGCCGCACGCTCCGTTTCCTCTTTGATGACGATCACGATGCTTTCAAGCGGAAGCTTCGCCAGCTGGGCGCGACGCCGATACCGGAAGACATCCAGCGGCTGCGCGAGATCGTGCCGGAGGACGAGGAGGACTACCAGACCATCTATGCGAAAGAGGAAGGTGCTGTCGCCGCTCCGAGTGCCGGCTTCCACTTCAGCAAGATTTTGATGAAGCGTCTGGAACTGAAGGGGGTGGAGTTTGCCGAACTGACCCTGCACGCCGGATTGGGCAATTTCCGCGACATCGATGTGGAGGACCTCACCAAGCACAAAACCGATTCCGAATCGATGGTCATCTCCGAGGAGTGCGCCAAAACCATCAACGATGCCAAGGATGCCGGACACAAGGTCGTTTCCATCGGAACCACCACCACGAAGGCGCTTGAATCGTCCACCTACACCAACGGTCATGTGAAGCCCTACGAGGGTTGGACCAACAAATTCATCTTCCCTCCCTACAACTTTGTGGTGCCCGACGCTATGGTGACCAACTTCCACGCTCCGCAGAGCCCGATGCTGATGATGGTGGCGGCTTACGGAGGCTACGACCTCATTATGAACGCCTACAAGGTGGCTGTGGAGGAAAAATACCGCTTCCTCACCTTTGGCGATGCGATGTTGATCATCTAAAGCTGAAATTTGAGAATTGAGAACTGAGAACTGAAAATTGAAACCGATAATCGGTTGCCCGGATAGTTAATCCCCATATATTTAAATTTATGAGAAAATTTTTTGTTTCCTTGTTGGGGTTGTTGGCTTTTTTGCCGATGGCCTTTGCAGCTTATTTTGTCAATGTCCCGCAAATGAGAGTGCAGCCGAATGGTGACACGCTCCGCTGTTTTGCCACAGGCGACGAGTACTTCCACCGCCTGCACGATGCTGACGGCTACACCATTGTGCTGGATCCGGCCACGGGCTATTATGTCTATGCCGACAAGGTCGGTGACAAGCTCGTACCCACCGCTTATGTCGCCGGACGCACGAACCCCGCCGAAGTGGGGCTCTCCGCCGGCCTGAGCATCTCCGCCGAGCAGTGGATGGCCCGCCGTCAGCGCTGGGAGGAACCCGCACGCTCCCGCGCCGGTGTACGTGACAATAACGAAATCAACCACGGACACATGAACAACCTGGTGGTTTTCATCCGTTTTGCCGATGAGAACAACTTCGTCAATTCGTTCAACAGTGTGAATGCCATGTTTAACGACTCCACTCCAGGCAACGTATCTCTGTACAACTTTTTCCAGTCGGCCACCTATAACCAGCTGGCCATCACCTCCACCTTTTACCCCCAGCCGTCTGGGACAACCATATTGTCATATCAGGACATATACAGCAGGGGACATTATGAACCCTACAGCGTTTACAACACCGACGGCTACGACCCTGACGACGACAATGACCGCACAGGGCGTGAGCATCAATTGCTGGCGCGTGCCGTGAACTATATCGCCAACATGGTGCCTTCCGATCTGGGTATAGACTATGACGACGACGGTTATGTGGACAATGTCGTTTTTGTGGTACGAGGCAATGTGGGCGACTGGAACGACCTGCTGTGGCCGCACCGCTGGGCGCTGTATTCGGAATCCGCCTACATCAACGGAAAACGGGTATGGGACTTCAACCTCCAGCTGGCCGATGCGACTTCCTATTTCAATACTGCTGTCCTCTGCCATGAGATGAACCATAGTCTTGGTGCGCCAGACCTCTATCATTATTACGAGGGTACGGACAGAGCTCCGGTCGGTTATTGGGATTTGATGGAAACCACCATGAATCCCCCGCAGCACATGGGCGCCTACATGAAATACAAATATGGACATTGGATTGATGAGATTCCGGAAATCACGGAGTGCGGAACCTATTCGCTCCATTCGCTCGGATCCAGTGCCACCAACAACTGCTACAAGATTGCTTCCCCCAATCCGAGTGAGTACTTTGTGCTGGAATATCGTAATAAGAACGATAATTTCGAGAGTTCGCTTCCTTCGTCGGGACTCTTGATATACCGTGTGAATACAAGTTTTAACGGGAATTCCATGTGGAACGGTGTCGATATTTTCGATGAGTTGTATCTGTACCGTCCGGGTGGCTCGTTTTCAAGCGAGGGCGATACTTGGTATGCTGCCTTCAGCGCCAATACGGGCCGTACGGAGATGAACGAGAACACCAACCCGCAGCCGTTCCTCACGGACGGGACTGTTTTGCAGCTGGCGGACTTCACCATCCGCAACATCTCCTACTCAGGTGGTGACTCCATGACCTTCACATTCTGCGATGTGGAGTATTTGCAGGCCACGCCGGAAAACCTGATTCTAGAATCCAATTCCGGGGCGGCGGGGACCGTAAGCATCGCTTCCGATATGGAATGGGAAATCAGCGGCGGATGCGATTGGCTGGAATTTACACCTGCGGCCGACAGCGGCTCCGTTGATGTCCTCTTTACTGCTCTTTCGGAAAATACACAGTTCGAGTCGCGCAGTTGCACCCTCACCGTGACGGCCTCCAACAATGCCCAGGTGTCGTTTGTCGTCACCCAGCGGGGGCAGGAGCCCTATCTTGAGGCGGAAGTGACCGACCCTGTTTCCGGTACGATGGGACTGCTCTACCATGAGAACTCAAGCTGCAACATTGATATCCATTCCAATACGCAATGGACGATCACGTCGGATGCCGACTGGGTGGGCTTTTCCCAGACAACGGGAGAGGGGAGCGTGTCCCTCACCGCCACTGCCTTGACGGAGAATTTGACGTGCGTGCCCCGTTACGCCACACTTACGGTCACCAACGGCTATGGACAAAGTGTCGCCATGCAAGTGATGCAGTACAATTTCTATCATGGCGTTTTCAGTATTAGCCCCACCTCGCTCACCATAGACAACAGTTTGGATGCCACGGCACTGTTGACGGTTACGGCCACCGACAACTGGAATGTGGTGAGTTCCCCGTCGTGGCTTGATGTTACGCCGACGGAAGGTAACAGTGAGGACTACATCGTTACACTGAGGGTTACGGGAAACAACGTGTCAACGTCGCCGCGTTCGGGCGTTGTCGTCATTTCTGATGTGTGCGGCCGTACGGACAGTGAGGTGAGCATTACGGTGACGCAGCCGGCTGCTTATCTGTCGTTGTCGGAGGAAGAGGTGTCGTTAGGCCAGCCGCAGGGAAGTTCTGCCACCGTGTCATTGGAGTGCAGCGGAAACTGGAGGGCTAACGCCACCACCATTCCTGATTGGCTTTCTGTGTCACCCTCCACGGGAAGTGGAAATGCCTCCGTGACTTTATCGGCATTGTCGGAGAATACGGAGGCAGAGCCACGCACAGCCGTCGTCAAATTTGTACACACTACGTCTGCCAATGCCAACCTGATGGTGACACAGGAGGCAGGGACGGGCGTCCTGGAAGTGACGGAAATAGAGACGAACCTCTATCCGAATCCTGTTTCCGATATGCTTACCCTCGATCTGGAGGGCGCTTTCCGCTACACGGTTTACGATGTGTCGGGACGTGCCGTGATGCAAGGCATTCTTTCCGCCAGCGACCATACCCTTTCCGTTGCCAATCTTGAAGCGGGTGTCTATTATATCCGTCTGACCGAGGAACTGACGGGCAGGACGAGTGCGAAAAAAATTGTGAAACGTTGATCTTGAATGTTATTCTTCTTTGTCCATGCATTTTGTATGGATGAAGAAGTCGGCGCAGGAGAGCTCCTTTTCCGTGATGAACTCCCGTTCCACCATGCGGCGGGCCACGAAAAGGAGCTCTTCACGTTTGTTGTCGGTTATGTTCCCGTGTTCATCCAGGGTGCTGCGATAGTGTTTGGGCGCCCGGATAAGGGAGGCGAGGTACAGGCACTCGCCGAGGGTGAGCTCTTTCGGCTTTTTCCCAAAATAGAACTCGGAAGCCGCGCCGATGCCGATGATGTCAGGTCCCCATTCTGCAATGTTGACGTAAATCTCGAACATCCGCTCTTTGCTGAGGAGACGGTAGTCTTCAATCAGCCACACCAACGTCATCTCCTCGAATTTTCTGGAAAACACCTTGTTGCGGTTAAGAAACAGGTTCTTGACGAGCTGCATGGTCAGGGTGCTGCCGCCTCGCCGCAGTCGCCCCGCCTTGATGTCGGCGACAAGAGCCTCCCGGATGGACGATTTGATGAATCCGCGGTGCTGGAAGAAGCCGGCGTCCTCGGTGGCGAGGATGGATTTGGTGAGGTAGGGCGGAATCTGGTCGTAGGGGCAGAAGTGCGGGTTGTCCGGCCCGATGGTGACGATGCGGGCGGTGTCGCCGTTCTCGAAGAAAACATAGTCGAAGGGAGCATTGAAGCGGGAGATCCGGTCCGCATCGCCGGTGATGCACACGGAGCGGTCGCGGCTTCCGATGGAAAAGTCGAAGGCGAGGGAATCGATAACGTTGAAGTCGCAGTCGAAAACCAGACGGAAGTCCATCCGTCCGCCGAGCTGAAGGTCGGGGAGGACTTGGAAAAGCCCGTCGGGGAGGGAACCGGTCAGCTGCTTGGCGTCAACGCCTTCTTCATTGACAATGAAGGTGACGTGCGGCTTTTGGGAACCTTTCTTTTCGTAGGCGAAAAAGGGATGGAGTTCCGCATCGTTGAGTTTCAGCACCGAAGTAGAGTCGATGGTGAAGCGGGTGGGGGAGATGGTGAGGTGGAGGCGGGCGGCGGTGGAATCAATGGTGACATCGTGGGTGGCGAGGTAGCGGTGGTTCAGCTGGAGCCCGTCGGCTTCGGCCAGCAGGAGGTAATGGGCACCGGCAGCGTCGGAGCCTTCGTCGGAAATATGGCCCGACAACTGCTTGAATCCGAAACGCATCTGTTTGAGTTCGTTAATGATGGCGAAGCCGTCGTTCCCGTCCAGGGCCGTTAAGGCGGCGCGGTAGCTTCGTGCGGCGTGGTCCAAGCTTCCGTCCAGGGACCATGTGTGATGGGTGGAACCAAAGTGTTCCGCCAGCAGCCCGCGGAGACTTCCATCCTCAATGGCGAAGTCCGACATGCTGTAGCAGAAGTGGCGATTTCGCATATCGGCGGAGAGGGTGAGCGTGTCGATTTTCATCCTCTCCGGAAGGATGTTTCCGACTTTTTGCAGGATGTTCTGCGACAGTTGTTTGAAATCCGAGTGGTTTTCGGTGACTGGGGCATTGAGGGAATCTTTTTTCAAAAGGAAACCGTAATTCCGGTGGTTTTCGCGGTGAACAAGGTGTATGGATGCGGAATGGCAGGCAAGGGCGATCAGGTCGTCGGTCGGTCGTAATCTTTTCACAATTTGGACATCGGCTTTCACATTGGAGAGGCAGAGCAGTGTGTCGGCGGCATCGCGTTCCCGGAGTTGCGCTTTTTCAAAAGAGATGGGGACAATCCCATGGAAATCCATCAGTCCGATGCGGAGTCCGTCGATGGTCAGTTCCGCATTTTTTTCTTTTTCAAAACGCCCGATTTTCTTTTGGATGGCGATCTTTGCAAAAACAGGAAGAAGTAGGTACAGTGTTACAACAAGTACGACGAGTGCGGAAGGGATAATCCACAAGAGATGCTTTTTGTTCATTTCCAAATGATTTGCGCGGCAAAAATAGGAATTATCCGTCACAAATTGTCCTTCATTCAAGGGACTTTCAGGTAAGTGGAATTTTGTTTTCTTTGTTTTATATTGAAAATCAATAAATTGTGTTGGAAAATAAAAAAATCTGTTTTGTATTGTAAAATGGAAATTTTTTCTATTTTTGCAACCTCAAAAGCGGCGGGGTAGCTCAGTTGGTTAGAGCGTCGGATTCATAACCCGGAGGTCTCGAGTTCAACTCTCGATCCCGCCACAAAAAAAGCCGAAACATTACCAAAACAAGTGTTTCGGCTTTTTGTTTTTTCATGTTTTTAATGTACATTTGCAACTTGATTTTGTAAAATGCAATAGACTGTTAATCAATGAAAAAAGCCGATTACATCTTTGAAACGAGTTGGGAAATATGCAATAAGGTAGGAGGAATCTACACAGTTCTCTCTACCAAAGCCCTCACCATCGTCAATGAATACAAAAATAATTACATCTGCATCGGGCCGGATCTGTCGAAGGATGTCGGTTCCAACGATGATTTTGAGGAGGACACGGCCCTGTACCGCAACTGGCGGGAAACCGCGCTCGGCGAAGGACTCCGCATCCGTGTCGGGCATTGGAAGGTGGCGGGCAGTCCTGTTGTCGTCCTGGTGGATTTCACCCCTTATTTCGAGAAGAAGAATGAAATCCTCACCGACCTGTGGCTCCGCTACAAGCTGGATTCCATCAGCGGGCAGTGGGACTATGTGGAACCGCTGCTGTTCGGCTATGCCGCCGGCAAGGTGATCGAGAGCTTCTACCAGTTCTATTGCAGCGCCATGGACAAGATTGTGGCGCAGTTCCACGAATGGATGACCGGCGGCGGCATCCTCTACATAGA
Organism: Bacteroidales bacterium; assembly: GCA_016285085.1. Classification (GTDB taxonomy): domain Bacteria; phylum Bacteroidota; class Bacteroidia; order Bacteroidales; family WCHB1-69; genus UBA1756. The sequence continues at coordinate 25,109 of JAEEQA010000017.1, read as the reverse complement.
GCAGAACGTGCCGCAGATCGCCACCGTCTTCACTACGCATGCCACCGTGCTCGGCCGCTGCGTCGCCGGCAACGGCCTCCCGCTGTACGACAAGATTTCCGCGTACCCCGCATCGGAGACCGCTGTCCGCTTCGGGGTGCAGTCGAAGTTTTCGTTGGAGAACCTCTCCGCACAGGTGGCCGATGCCTATACCACGGTGAGCCAGATCACCGACCGGGAGTGCGTCGCCTTCTTTGGCAAGCACGCCGACAACATCACCATCAACGGTTTCGAGAACGACTTCGTGCCGCAGGGAGAGCTTTACGTCCAGAAACGCGCAGCCGCCCGCCAGAAGCTGCGTGATGTGGCCTCCGCACTCCTCCAGCAACCCATTGCGGAGGATGCCCTGCTGGTGCTCAACAGCGGCCGCTACGAGTTCCGCAACAAGGGAATCGACCTCTTCATCCGCTCCCTCGCCGAACTGCAGGACAAACATCCGCAGCGGGAGGTGGTCGCTTTCATCATGGTGCCCGCCGGCACACGCGGCTGCCGCGAGGAACTGGCCCGCAAGCTGGCCGACAACTGCCGTTTCGACAACGCCGAACATGCCGTCCTCCGCGACTACGCCACGCATACGCTGCATGATCCCTACAATGACCCCATTATCAAGGAGTTGAATCGCCTTGATATCGACAATGCCCCCGAAAACCGCGTCAAGGTGGTCTTCGCACCGGTCTATCTCAACGGCCACGACGGCATCTTCAATCTCAACTATTACGACACCCTCATCGGTTTCGACCTGACGGTTTTCCCGTCGTACTACGAGCCGTGGGGCTACACGCCGTTGGAGAGCATCGCTTTCGGAATCCCCACCGTCACGACTTCACTCGCCGGCTTCGGCGCGTGGGTGAACGAGAATTTCCCTTCACCGCTCGGTGTGACGGTCGTCCAACGCACCGACGACAACGACGATTTCGTCTGCACGCAGATTGTCAGCGCCATTGAGGCGTACGCCTCCCTTGATGAAAAGGCGATGGGCAAAGTGTCGTCAGACGCCAGGGAGATTGCGGCCCACGCCCTCTGGAAAAACCTGTTCGCCAATTATGCAGAGGCATACAGCAAAGCTCTTGACAAGAGTGAGTTGCGTTTTGAATCATTTAAAAATAAAATATCACACGTGAATTACACCACCGTCCGTTACGAAGAAATTTCCCAGCCCAACTGGAAACGCATCACCATCAAGTCGAACCTGCCTTCCAACTTGGAGAAGCTGGAGGAACTGGCCAACAATCTCTGGTGGAGCTGGAATTACGAAGCCCGCGAGCTCTTTATTGAAATCGGCGGCAAGGAGCGCTGGAACGAGTTCAATGAGAATCCGGTCCACCTGCTGCAGATGCTGCCGCTGGATGTGCTCCAGTCGTTCAACACAAACAAGGAGTTTGTTCAAAAACTGGATCGCGTTTACGCTGATTTCAAGCAATATATGAACACGCCTTCTCCGAGAAAAGAGAAGAAAGTGGCCTATTTCAGCATGGAGTTCGGCATCAGCAACGAGCTGAAAATCTATTCCGGCGGCCTGGGCATGCTGGCCGGCGACTATTTGAAGGAGGCCAGCGACTGCAACGTCAACATGGTGGCGGTGGGACTCTTGTACCGCTGCGGTTATTTCGTGCAGCAGATTTCGCCTGCCGGCGAACAGATCAACCTCTATCCGCAGCAGAGTTTCTCGAAGCTGCCGATACATCCCGAACGCGATGAGGAGGGCAACTGGCGCACCATCACCATCGCCTTGCCAGGACGGCAGCTGTACGCCCGCATCTGGCGGGTGAATGTGGGCCGCATCAAGCTCTATCTGCTTGACACTGATATGGATAAAAACCCCCATGACGACCGCGCCATCACTGCCAACCTGTACGGTGGCGACGGGGAAAACCGCCTGAAACAGGAACTGTTGCTCGGTGTCGGCGGTGTGCGGATGCTCCGTCTGTTGGGCGAGGAGGCGGAAATCTACCATCTGAACGAAGGCCACGCCTCGTTCCTCTCGCTGGAGCGCACCTACAATATTATGGAAAGCCACCATCTGCCGTTCTATTCGGCGATGGAGCTGGTGCGTGCCTCGTCGCTGTTCACCACGCACACGCCCGTGCCTGCCGGCCACGACGCCTTCAGCGAGGACATGATGCGGGTCTATTTCTCCCGCTATCCCGAGCGTGTCGGCATCAGCTGGGAGGACTTCATGGGGCTGGGCCGCAAAAACGCCCGCAATGCCGACGAGAAGTTCTCGATGAGCATCCTCGCGTGCCGGTTCTGCCAGGAAGTCAACGGGGTGAGCCGCATCCACGGCCGTGTCACCCGCGACATGTTCGAGTACCTTTACGACGGCCGCTTTGCCGCCGAACTCCATATCGGCTATGTCACCAACGGCGTGCATTACCCGACGTGGGCGCACAAGGAGTGGCAGAAGTTCCACAGCGCGGTGTTCGGTGACGGCTACAAGCAGGACATCTCCAACGAGAAGGTGTGGGAGAAAATCGGGAATGCCAAGGACAAGGATATTTGGGATTTGAAGCAGAATCTTCGCAAGGAACTGATTGCCAATGTGAAGGAGCTTGTTGAAATCCAGATGCGGCAGCGCAACGATTCACCGGATTTGATTATGCAGACGGTGAAGGCCATCCGCGACGATGTGCTCACGGTCGGCTTTGCCCGCCGTTTCGCCACCTACAAGCGGGCGCATCTGCTGTTCACCAACGAGGCGAAGCTCCGTTCGCTCGTCAGCGACCCCGTCCGCCCGATGCAGTTCATCTTTGCGGGCAAGGCGCACCCGCACGACAGGGCAGGGCAGGACCTCATACGCCGTATCATCGACTTCTCAAGAAAACCTGAATTCATCGGAAAGATCATTTTTGTGGAAAACTATGATATGATCTTGGCCAAGAAGCTGATATCGGGTTGCGATGTGTGGCTCAACACGCCGACGCGCCCGCTGGAGGCGTCCGGCACGAGCGGCGAGAAGGCCGTGATGAACGGGGTGCTCAACTTCAGCGTGCTTGACGGCTGGTGGGCCGAAGGGTACAAGCCCGGCGCCGGCTGGGCGGTGGACGAACAGATTACCTACGCCGACAACCGCCGCCAGGACGAGCTGGATGCTGCCAACCTCTTCTACACCTTTGAGGAGCAGATCAAGCCCGCCTTCTACAACCGCACCGACGGCATTCCGACCGAGTGGGTGACGATGATGAAGAACAACTTCGCCCTCATTTCGCCCCATTTCACGATGAAACGGCAGCTGGACGACTACTATGAGAAGTTCTACAGCAAACTTTCCGAGCACACGGACATGCTGGAAGCCAACAATTTCGAGAACCTGAACCGGCTGGTGCAGTGGAAGGGCAAGATGCTGGCCTACTGGGGAAATATCGAGGTGATTGGCAACACACTTCCGACCGATCCCGACAGCACCTTCTATCTTGGCGCGACGGGCACGGTCGAGATGAAGGTCAATCTCGGCAACATCCGTCCGGAGGATGTCAAGGTGGAACTGGTCTTCACCCGCCGCGACGGCGACCGCATGGCGTTCTTCAGCAAGCACAGGTTCGACTTCGTGGGCACGGAACATGGCATCAGCACGTTTGTCTGCACCCTCAACGCGAAGGTGGCGGGCGTGTGGGAGTGCGCCATCCGCATGATCCCGCAGCACCCGTTGCTCGCCCACGACATGGAGCTCAATTTGGTGAAATGGTGCTGATGGTGTAGTTGATTGTCAGCAGTTGATAGTCAATAGTTTGTAACTGAAAATTTCCGGACTGGCGAGAGCCCGGATGCGGTTCCGGTGTGCCGGAATGGTGGCGCTGTGCAGGGGAGGGCAGGGGATAGTGTGCGGGGCATGGGCGGGATAGTTTTGCGGGGGTAACGGTACTTTTTTAGTTATGGATTTGCAGAGTGATTATAACGTTAATTAAATACAAGGTTGTTAATCACCATAATAAAGCCCAGTATAGTATGTACGGAGATTTTGGATTAATTGCAACTCCACAATTATATCCATGCCGTACATTCTGTGGTAAAAGATTCCACTCATAGGAATTGATATTGGCGAGAACTGGACATTTTCCTGATTTCAACACAAATAACTTGTAAGATGAAGGCAATGTACATAGTGTTGCTGTATCGTAACTAATCTCGTTGAAATCAAACAATTCTTGAAAGTATGGGAGTAAGTAAGAACAATCGTGTATTTTAACATAGGCCTCTTCTAAAAAAGAGGAATCATATTTTATTGACAGCCCATATTCGGGCCCAACGACAAAATAGTTGTCATCGCTAGACGTGAATTCTCGTATGGCAATTTTCTTGTACATTCTACACAGTTGGTCTCTTTTTAGAGAATCAGAGCAAGTATATAATTCTCCCATGTAATCAGGAGAGAACATACAAAGTGAAGATAAACTACGATCATTTTTGGGTGTTCCAATTATTGTATTAAAGATTAAATCATTATACAAAGGTTCATTTTGAGGGAAAAAGTTATACAAGCTATCAGGAAGAATATAAGACTTCCTCATTATGGACCTATTGACATCTTGACACGATGTAACCACGAAGGTGGCAAAAGCAAGAACTAACAATAAAACACTATTTTTCATAACAAAACATATTAAAACATTTTCTCAAGGGCCTGTATAAGGGGACTTGATTATTTAAAAATAGGTGCCGGTAAATACAAAGTTTTTCCAGTGAATTTTCTTGCCTTTTCTATCCTTAATGGCGCTCACAAAACCATCACCCTGTACATAAAAAAGATATTTATCTTTCTTTCGGTTCAATGTTATTATGTTACAAACTAGCGGGGCGTCGGGATGGATAAAATGATTTATAAAATCATAAAGACGAAAACGATGGCAATACTGTCTTTTTTCTATTTTATGTTTTCCAATAAGCCGGTCCACTTCAAAACATAAACGCAAATCCGTTGTATAGGATGAGTGTTGTGCAAGCAATTCATATAGTTTTTTATCGGTATCAACAAATTCCAATCTGCCCATATTATAAACAATAGTTATGCTATCTTTGAAACCTTCTCCAAAAAAGCATTTGCCTTGTATATGTTCAGGGAGTTTTTGATCTATCATCGTGATGCAATTGATGGTCAAATGATGTTCTTGGGCAACTCCGATAGGACAAATACAGATAATGAATAGTATGGACCAAAATATTCTCATGGTTCTATTCTCAAAAATTGAGCCGCAAACATACAAATCTTTTGGTTACGTTTGCAGGATGCCATTGTCGAAAAAAAGTTTTCAACAACCTTCCCGATTTCTGAATAGGTCTTTTCAACAACCTGTTTTCCTCAAAACCACGCCACAAAAGGGATAAAATCTGCAATTTTTTAACCGTCTAAAAACCAATAAATTGCCCTCTTGACAAAGGGTGTACACATATTGTATCTTTGCCATATTTATTCATTATTTAAAACAAAATTATTATGGCAAAAAACAAGAACATTTTCCAGATTCCGACTACGGATTTCACTTTCAAGAAAATCTTTGGAACAGAGGCGAACAAACGCTTCCTCATCGACTTCCTCAACTGCTTCGTTTCCAAGTACACGGGCATCATCACGGATGTAACCTATTTGCCTACAGAACAGTATGGTTTGAATGACACCGAAAGGCGGGCAGTGTTCGACTTGCTATGCGTTGACCAGAACCAGCAGAACTTCATCATTGAGATGCAGCGGGCGAACCAGCCGGACTTTGCCGAACGGTCGATATTCTACCTCAGCCGTGCCATCAGCGCCAGTATGGAGAAGGGCGGTTACGACTACCACATTCTGCCGACCTATTCCGTGAACCTGCTCGATTTTGAATTGCCGGAGTACAAAAATTCCGGAGAATGTTTCCAAGCCCTTTTCCTTACGGACCAGAAAAATCGGATTCTCACGACAAAAGTGGCAATATTTTACATCAAATTGCGTAATTTTGCCGCCGAAAGCTCCGAACTGACGGAAGGCATGCGAAATTGGCTGGATTTGCTGAAAAACATGCCGAGAATGGATGACAGCGACTACGAGAGGCAGAAACCGCTGTTCAGGGAGCTTCTGGATGTATGTCGAATTTCAAAATTGAACACTATGGAAAAAGAGAACTACCGCAAGAGTGTGCTTGAATACGAGGATGTGCAACTATAATCCCCAAAACAAATTGTACCGACTTCTCAAATCAAATTGTACAGTTTAAACACTCTTTAAGCAGCGTTTACAAGCATCATATCATCATAATTTAGGGCTTGGCCTCGGACGTGCTGACGAAAGACTTTCGCACCCTCAAATGGGTTGCTGTGGAAGTCGTTCCTCGCTATCCAGTCGGCCAGCTCTACAATGGTACTTTTCGAGCTGGTGAAATAGACAAACTTTGTCCCCTTCAGGCAGTTCAGCACGTCCAAATAGTCCGAAAGCCGCCAGTAGCTGGTGTTGGTATAGGTGCCGCAGTCGGTTGACAGATACGGCGGATCGAGGATGAAAATCACGTCGGGCAACCACCGCAGCTGGTTGAAAAGAAGACGGTAGTCCATCGACACCACCTCCACACCTTCAAGGTAGCCCTCACCGTTGTAGTCCTCAAGTCTTATACGATTGTAAAGTGTCTCCTTGGAAAACTCATCGAAGCCGTGAACGTAGTTCATCGTAAAAAGCAAGTTGCTCGATAGGGAGAACCAGTCCACATAGCCCGTATCGTGCCACCGTTTCACCTCGGTTATAACCCGCGACCGCACGGGCTCATCAATGCGCAGCTTGCGCGGCACATCGGCCACGATGGGTCGCAGGGACCGGAGCATTTCATTCGTCCGACCGATATTGGCCAGCCGTTCGCTATAATGGTCGAAATCGTTGTACACCACCCGGCAGTCCGGGCGTGCGCGTTTGATGGTGTGGCTCACAAGGCCGCTGCCGCCGAATAAATCGACAAACACAGCATTTCTTTTCTGTTGCATGGCCATTTCTTCCAGCTGCTTTACAAAGCGGCGTTTCTGCCCCTGAAATGGCAACGGGGCGGTGTTGAATTTCTTCATCTGTTTGTTGGTGAATGTTTTGCAGCATCAGATAATACTTGTTCATAAATGGTTCGGATTAATGGTTTTTTCGATTGATAATTCTTTTACTTTTGCAGCCTCTTACCACATGTAAACAGCAAGCCCTGCACGGTTCGGAGGAACACCCCCAGCTGCCGTACAGGGCTTATATGTTACTAAAGTGGTAAGAGATTTTATTAACAGGCTGGGGGCTTTTTATGCCCGCCCTCGGAGGCAATAGTACTATCCTTGTTCTGCATTTACAGCCACAAACACCATCACATCATCTTTTTCCGGGACATGGGTAAGCAGAACGATTTCCCTGTTTTTCACCTCCAGATAGTCACTTCCCGCCACATACCGTTTGCCGTTGATGAACAGCTGCGAGGTCCCAGCTGCAAAGGTGGAATCAGCAGTAAACGTCACATTCCTGCTGTCTTGGTCTCCTTTGAGGGCAATAACCGTCCGTTCCGCTGTCGTAAGCACTTTCAGTTGTTCCTCAATAGCAGCTATCTTTGCACTCATCGCCTTTTGATAGTTTCCGACAGCTTCATCAATGCTCTCTTCCACCGCTGCGGTGAAACTTTTGTATCCGTCCATTTCGCTCAGCTTCAGTTTCGACACATCCACCGATGCACCCGCCTCGCCCTTTAGTGAGGCCAAAAACTCCTCCTTCGTCCCGCTACCACCATTCTGTTCCTTCCACGTCTCGTACGCCGAAACACTGATGCAGATAGCATCGCTCCACGCCCCGCTGCCGCACTTCACCCGCATGTAGCGGTCCCCCTCCACAAACGGAGTGTGCCAACTGCTTTTGTTGAGCGAATACTGTACTTGTACAGATTCCGCTTTTACGGTCGTAACGCCCAGCGAAGTTGCCAAGTCGCTCATAGAAACTCTGATCGGGTTGCCTTTCCCGTCGAAACCGATGAGAAAATCCGTTGCAACCAGCTTGCTTTTCCTTGTAAAATCAGTGATTTTCATTTCTTTTGGTTTTATTCTGGTTCATTAGTATCATCCTCGCTGTCGTCTTCTGGAGTATCGTCTGTCGAAAGCTCTTCCTCTGTATCGTTTTCTATGGAATCGTCCGAAGGATCATCCGCCGGGAAACTGTTTGCTGGGACAATTCCGTTGCGGGCATAATATTCAACCACACGCTTGTCTTCAACCGCTACATCGGCCAGTTTCACCCCTGACACGTCTGAATCAAGCCGAACGCCGCTCTCCCGTGCCAGCAAGAACATCGCCTCCGCGCTTCCCGCCGCCGTCAATGCGACATCCGCAACCGTTTGTCTGTCCTTCCCTGTCATAGCACCATTCCTTAATTGTCAAGGCTTATCACACCATTCACGGTAATTTGTCCTGTAAAAAGATCATCTGCACATATCCCGTACAATTTACTTGTAGGAATCTTGACACAGGCAACTACAATGTTCCCTACTGATCCTCTTGTTACATCACAATCTATTCCGTGGTTAATGTAGTAGTTATTCCCATTGAAGCAGGCATGTATCGGAAAGACGTCTGGAATGCTGTCACTATCTGGCCATTTGAAAGCCAATCTAAACTCGCTATCAGCGGCAATAGGAAGACCTGTTACTTTCAAGCATATCCGAAACCTTAACTCGTTGACCTTGTACTTTGCAATGAGGATTGGAGCAGGCGATGAATCAACGATCTGCAATGATGTAGATGTATAGTTAGCATCTGCATTATTGTATTTTAAACCATACCTATAAAATGTCAGTGTCCTCCAAAATGCCTTCTCTAATATTTCATCAAAATTGTAACACTTAACTATTTGGCCAAGACTGACAGCAATAGTGTTCGCTGCAGAGGATAGGTTGAGTCGCCTTGTCTCATACACACCCGAATATATGTGCTCATGGGAATCTTCGATGCTATGACTTTCAGAGGCTATAGCATAGCTGTGAACATCACCATTCGCCAAATTAGCCCCCGTCGCAATCTCCAAAATCTCACCCCGCCCCGAGGTGGAGGGATTACTCTGCACGTATGCGAAATTGCCGTATGGGAATCGCACGATGGTATGCTGCGGCAGGTTCAATCCGTTCAAAACTGTTTCCAACAACTGCACGTTATTATGCAGCAGTTCCAATGTTTCCGCACACAGCGGATAACCAGCCGGGTCGCTGATGTTAAGTAATCTGTCCATAATTTGCTTGTTTTATGTATAATACTCTATTCTATATCCAATTCCGTAAAGTTTGAAAATGTTCACCAGCCTTCGCACTTTCCCTTCATCAATGGAATAATCGTTGTCGGGATCGTGCATTTGCGCTGGAATGCGCACGATGAAAGGACGCGCACCCCATGTGATGCCCAATGTGAGGCGTACAACAGGGTTGAGCTTCACTGGCAGATGACTGGCAGCTGGGTAAACAAGTACTTCGTTACCTTCCACACCGTCCACCACTTGGATTGGAGCATTTGCCGGATTGTCCGGATAGGGGTCGAAGCCTCCGCTACTAAGACTTTCATGGAAATAGTCGTTCAGCATCTCCTGCAGGCTGGCGGCGGTGCAGTTGTAGTTGAGGTACCACAGTTTTTCTTCCCGATACAACGTGAAATCAGTGTGGATTTCCCGAAAAGGACGCACCAGCACTTCTATGAAGGCGAGCAGGGTCGTTCCTCGCAGAGCCTGCGGGAGCAACCCCTTGGCAAATTTCCCGAAGTTTATGTTATACTCTCCCATATCTTATAAAAGTGGCACTGCCGTTATTTCCGTATTCTCTTCGTCCAGTTCGTACCAGCCCGACACAGGCACGTCGCGGGTGGCGTTCTCTATCTGGTGCTCGTTTTCGCCGACAGGTTTAGCGTATGCGTCGTTCACCTCGATGATGCTCAAACCCTCCACGACTTGCAGATGGTCCACCAGTCCCATCGTGGTAAACACGCCGTTGAAGTCAATGCCCTGTAGGTGGGCGACAATCTCTTGTTTCACAAAATCCTCCACCTCACTCGCTTCCACTTTCACGGGGTCGTAGTACACAGTCATCACCAAGCGGAGTTTGTCGGCATTTTGGTTCACAAAGCGGATGGGGATGCCTGCCGGTTTCTGACGGTTCATATAGAAAATGAAAGCGCCCAATTCCCCATCTGGGTCGGTTGCCAGCGGGTCGGTTCTCAGCGGTTCCAATGCTCCCGGTTCACCTTTCGCCACCTTCATCTTGATGCCGAATTCCAGTTCCTCCACCGACACCTGACTTACGATCTGTTCAGCGGGATTACCAAAGGTGAACTGGCGTGCCACCTTCTCGTACCACCCCTTGTGCCCATACCGCTCGTTGGCCACGATTTCGTCCACATCCGCCTTGAACCAGTCCATCATGTGTTCCAAAGCGACGGCACAGGTAGCCACGATGTAAATAAGGCACGTCTCCACGCTCACTGCACTGAAATGCTCATCGTAGTATGGTACTCGGTCAAGTTCAGAGCGGTTTACGTCGTAGGTGAGACCGAATTTCTCGCACAGAGTCTCGTTCATCACGAACTCCGCCTTCATCACGTTTGCTATCTCTTTAATTGTACTTGCCATAATTCTCAACTTTTAACTCTCAACTTTTAACTCAACAATAATTTCCCCGTCCACCAGTTCCACACGTTCCGCCTCAATGAGGCACTGCCTCAGCTGGCTCTTCACGCTGCCTGCCCAGAACGGATCAGGTGTGCCGCCAATCATGTTCCGGGCGTTGCCGCCCAGCAGAGGGGCGTGCTTGTACTCGCCGGTGAATGCGCCGATAAGGTGCTGTGCACACTGCGCCCGGTTGTCGCCGATGGCGATATGCCCGTCCTTCACTACAAAGTCCCCGTTGTCATCTACCAGTATCCCTTTCATATCAGTGTGTTATTTTAGTGTCTTCCATTTCACTTTGTTCAGTAATGTGCAACTGGTTTCCTATCCAAGCTGATGTTGACAGGGCAGTTTTTAATGCCGCTCCTCCATCTTGTGCCACAGGTCTCCAGCCTGACAATGCGTTTTTCAAGTTATTGATGTCTTTTTCAATAAAGTTCAATTTTTTTGTTAACTCTTTTATCTTTACCAACCCCTCATTCTCCCCTCCGTTGAAAATGATTTTGCTTTCCGCGTCAACGGTGATTTTGTCAATGGCAGAGTACTGCGAAACAAACCAGTACAGGCCGTCGATGGAGGTGATCAGCACATGTGAATCTTTCTTGGGTACAATCACCACACCTTCGTTTTCGGTGGTGCTACAGTTCAGTCGTACCTCTTTGATTTCCATCTCATCGAATACGCGCAGCACGGTGCATTTCGCCCCCTCCACACTGACCACCTTGGCCACGTATGTTTGAAAGGGTTCCTTGCCCACTATCGCTCTCAGCGACTTTGCACATTCTCTTTCTTTGCTCATTGTACTACCTCCGATTTTAGTTCGGGACCCAGCGTGATGGTCTGCCGGTAGCCCGATGTGCTGAATTTATAGTCAACCGCCGTCACTTGGAACCGCTTGCCGTCCCTTTCCGGACGTTCGGCATCTTTCAGTCTCACCACGTCGCCCTTACGCACGAATGGGACTCCAAAGGCCTCAATGGTGCCGTCCATGTGGTCGCATTTCAGTTCCTTCAGCTTGTTTTCAGCGAACTCCTTCAGTACCTTTTCGGTGGTGCATTCAGAACAAAAAAAGTGCTGCATATTGCAATCTGTTGTGTCTTCTGGCACGGTCACCTCTATTTTCGTGTTGTCAGCGTTGATATGTGTGGCTTTCACGGCATATTTCACGTCCTCCGCCAATGTGTATTTTAGGCTGTCGCTGATTTGGTTCCGGGTGGGATCAAACGTGATTGTCCGATAGTTGTTTGTTTTCTTCTTGTTGATCAGCACATAGAATATGCCGTCTTGGAAGAAACCGTAGAACCAGTCGAACTGTTTTCCCAGTTTGTCAAGAAAGACGCTCAATGGGTTCGCATCCACGGTCACCGTACCGAAGTCCACATCATCGGGACACTCCACCCGCAGATCCGGGACATAGCGCTTCAGGAATGTCACAATGTTGAAGTTGGGAATCACCTCGGCCTTCACATCGGTTGTCTTGAACAGACGCATCTCGTTCTCGCAGGTAATTACTATCGGAGTGCCGTTTTCAACGGTATTTACATACCCGTGAAACAGCGTTTCCATGCCGTATTCCTTGTAACCCGCCTGAATGGTGATTTCATCGTTGCGGCGCACATAGTCCAGCAGCGATTTGCCTTGCCACTGCATCTTGCGTGGCACCTTCACTATGGCCTTGTCCGTCATACTCACGCACGATGTATTAACCTCTATGCTGTTCACATAGTCAAAGGTAACGATTTTATTCGTACTTTTGCTGCGGATTTCAACTTTGCACTGGAGGTTCAACATCGTAAATCGTATATTATGAAAAAGTTACTTTCTTTCTTGTTTGTTTTGTTGGTTCTGGGTTCTGTTTATGCGGCTGAACCCGATAGCCTGTTGTTGGTTGAAAATTCTTTCCGGAATCCTACTCTTGACAAAGACAACTGTACCTGTAATGGTATTCCTCTGTTTGGGAAAGTGGAAGTCGTAACCACTGGTGCTGATTTTAAAGTAGAAGTTGTAACCATTGGAGCAGATCTTAAGGTTGAACCTGTAACTATTGGACCAACACGGTGTGGACAGTGGGAGTTCGTTACCATAGGAGCTGATTTCAAGATAGAGTTTGTTACCATAGGAGCTGATTTCAAGATAGAATATGTTACAATTGGTCCTGGCATAAATGATTAGTCATTAACTAAAAAATCGTAATCTTCATCGCTGTCAAATTGCAGCTCAATGGGCAAAGTGTTGAAGTACTTGAGTCCTTTTTGATCAAATGCGGCTTCTTTCAACGCCAATTTGTTGATGTCAAAAATGTCAAGATAGGCACTGCTGCAGCTGATACTTGAGGCACTTTTCAAAATCTTCACCAACAGTTTCAAGTCCTCGTGCGGGAATTTGCCCTGCTCCCCTATCAGGTTCCCATGAACCTTCACTTCATAATCATTCCGCTGGATGCGCTCCTTCACTGTTCCTGTACGGTTGACTAACTGCGTGGACACAATTTTGTTCTTTTGGGTCACGTCAATCTCCACCCCGATCAGGTAGATGATGGTGCCGTCGTCCGATTTCAGAATCAGCTCATTGTCGGCTTCGGAAGGACCGGTCACAATGCCCACCGGCGAAACGGTGTTTTGCGGGCGCAGTTTGTCCTCGTAGGTATATACAGGAATTACCGGCTGGAGGGCCGCCCCATATATTCCCTGCTTGGCCGCAGCCACACCGGCGGTGGAACCTGCCTGCCTTGCCGCAGCAGCGGAGGTGGCACCAATGTAGTGCAACTCTTTCCTTCCCGGTATATGTATGACGATTCTCGACATGACCGTAGTTTATGGGTTATTGTGCTGCATAGTTCACATCGTTCAATATCATCTGCAGGGCGTTACTCAGTCTCCACATGAAGTCGCTCGCGCTCTCGGGGTTGTCGTTGCTGCTGTTGAAGTAGTTCTGCACCCCGTTCACCAGTCCGTCGTTGATGGTGATGTTGAAATTCTTGATGTTCTTTCCGCCGGATGAAATCTTGGTGGAGGCATCCGACAGATCGTTGTTTACGGTGGCGTTGTTGTTGGTCTCGTTCACCTCGCCGCTCATGCCCAGTTCCGCCTTCAGCTTGTCGGTGGTGCTTTTGAGGGTCACACTTTTGTCCCATTGAAGGCTCACCTTGTCGAAGGCGTGCCGGGCTTTTTCCAAATGCTCCTTCTCCACCTTGGCGGCTCCGGCTATCTTTTCCGCCCGTTCCTTTATGTCGCTCTGCACTTTTTTCAGGGCGGCAAGGTTCTCATCCTCATCGCCTATGCCGACAGCAATCTTGAACTTGTACCATCCCTCCTTGATTTTGTCGATGCCCATCATAATCGCATTGACCATCGTGGTGAAGTACAGCTTCACACCGTCCACGTATGCGTAGAATGTCTCTTTGGCAAATGTCACCACGGCATCCCACAGGGTTCCCCAACCCTTGATTTTCAGGCAGAGGAAAACAATCACGCCAACGAGAACAATAATGCCGGCTATGATTAAACCGATTGGATTAGCCGTCATAACTGCATTCAGCACAGCTTGAACGCCCGCCCACATTTTCGTGGCGGCACCCACTATCTTGGTTGCTATGGCGTGCGCGTTCACGGCGATGGTCAGTGCAGCAATGGCACCGGTGATACCAACAATGATGGGCCAGAAATTCTGGAAGAAGTCCATCAGTCCGTAAAACGCATTGATGGCCGTATTCACTGCAGGCACCAGTGCGGCCTGTAGTTTTACATACACCTGTCCGATGTACTCCTTCAGGTCACCGAAACTCATGGCGGCCTGTTGCACTTTGCCCTCTGGTGTGTTGGCAAGAGCCTCGTTCACTCCACCTACAGAGTTGCTAATAACATCAGCCAGTACTGCAGCTCTTTCCTCCTCTGTACCAAATTTCAGGATTTTCTCTTGGGCCTCATCAAACTTGTAACCATAGCGGCTCAATGCTCCCACCTGCCCATCCATCACTTTGCCCATCATAGTGGCTATACCTACGGCGCTCTCTTGCGAAGCGTTCAATCCATATTGTTGTGCCACCATGTCATTCATTACGGGCATGAGTTTTTTCAGAGTTTCCGACTTGGTGAGGTAAGTACCCAGTTCCTGTGCCCCGGCCAGTTGAACTTCGTCACCAATAACGCCTAATTGCTGCTGTACAGAGGCCAACTGCTTGATACTGTCAATCTCTTCCATTGACGCGCCCATAGTGTTGTTCATCACTTGCGCCAGTTTGCTTTCGGCTTCTTGCTGCAGCTTGCTCGCGTCAGTGAACTCCCGCATCTTATTTGTTACATTACTGATGGCCCCTACAATGTTGTTGAGCTTAAATGCAAAATTACCTATTTTATCAAATAACGATTCCGTTTTTTTTGCAGTCTCTTCCGCTGTCTTTTTCAACTGGTCAAACTGTACGTTCAACTGTTGAATCACAACCGGCGCATTGCCCAGGACCTGAATGGTAAGATTTACAGTATTGTCGGCCATCGTATTGTTTTTTTGTTTACTTTTGCAGCGTTATGATTGCATTGCTGGTATTACTCGGACTTTTGGTGGTGGCTGCGGTGGTTGCAGTAGGGTTAGTAGTGGCTTTTATTGTGGCTGTAGTCAAGTATCGTAATGGCACGCTTACCAAGGAGGAACTTGAAAAAAACAGCAAAAAAGTTCAGGAAAGTTTCCGTGAGAAGTACGATAACTGGAGAAAAAGTCCGACTTGGTACGACAGAACATTTGGTTACAGGTAATGTTTTATTTCCCTCCGGCCTCATCCTTCCGTATCTTTTCCAGGGCGGCGATTGCCGTGGCCCATTCTTCGTCATCCAGTTGTTCCGGGTCAATGTGGAAATGGTACCGTAGCAGGTAGTCCATTTCCACATATCCGTTGCGGCTGACGTTCGCCCGGGCCGCCCCTATAGCTTTTTTAGTTCAGCCTCCTTGATTTCAATGAGCTTTACCAACTGAGACGACACGCCGAAGAATTTCTCATCGTCGGTCTTGATGGTTTCGTCTCCGCCCAGCCAGCAATTCTCCAACAGTATTTCGTTGGCACGGATGGGGTCGTTGGTTCCCACCGATGCCACAGCCTTCATGGTGGTGCGGTCGGGTTTCTTCAGGTAGCACACGCTGCCGTCCACTTCTATCTGATAAATGTCCTTGTGCAGGGCTTTCCAATGGGCGAGCTGCTCTTCTGTCGCCTGTCCGATTAAAGTCTTTTTCATTGCTGTTTCAATTAGGTTTATTTCCACTTAATACTTCCCACAACCAACTCAAAGTCGGTGTAGTTGGAGGTGTCGCCCTCCTTCACTTCCACACCGTCATCCTTGAACTGCGCGTCACGGATGACATGGGTCACGATCTTCTGCCCGTTCACGGGGAGGAACTGCACTATGATGTCAAAGGGAGCAATGTCCTGCAGTCGTCCGGTGGGTGAGGCAGCACGAATGGCTTCCACTTCGCCGCGCTCCAGCCCGATGGAGGCGGTCGGTTCAATCTTGCCGTAACCGCGCCCAACGGGAGCCTGTCCCGCACCATAGATGTTCTCAATGGTCTGGCTGTCCTTGTAGGAAATCTTGTTGATGCCGGTTACCGGCACGCCGGCGATGGCCACAGAAAGGTTGCTCCAGCTGTGCAGCACGCCGTTGATAAGAGTATTGTGTCTGATTCCGTTCATGATTATTGGTTTTTTAACTATCAATATTGTACGGGCGAATCATCATTCACCCTAATTCAACGAGCTGGTGAATCCAATCTTCACATGCACCTTGCGCATCACGCCCTTCGGCACGTTCTTGATAAGAATCTCCACCTGCGAGGTGGCCAGCACGTTCTGGTCCGGGTCGATCTCGGCGCGGTAGCCGCTCAGTTCGCCGGCCTTCTCCATATCCTCCAGCGCCTTGCCGGCGGTGGTCTCGAGGAACGCCACCATGGGCGCGTCCAGCTTGCCGGTCTCGGCATCCACCTTCAGCGGGCTGTTCAGGTACGGCAGCAGGTTGGCGCGCACGCCCCGGCACGCCTTGTCGATGGTGCGCACGTTCTCAATGTAGGCATAGTCGCTGGTGGCTTCGTCCAAGGTGTGGCTGTCATTGAAGTAGTTGTCGGCATTGCCCACGTGGGTACGCACGAAGATGTAGCGGTTTTTGTGGATCAGATCCTGATCATTGTCACTCACCTCGCTGATAGGTTTGTCGCAGATGAGGCCGGGTACGACCAGTCCCAACGGGAAATTGCCTACCCAGGCGATGCACTCATGCACCGCTGCCTTGCTCACCGCACCGAGGCAAGTGCCGATGCAGCCGTAGTAGGCATAGTGTCCCAGCTTGCCGAGCAGTTCCGGGTCAAGGTCGCAGCCCACCAGCATCGACACGTTGCACCGTCCAGCTGCAATAGATTGGTTGCCGGCAGTGAGTTCGGTTAATTTGTAGTGTGATTCTGCACCATGAGAAAATGACAGAACGGCATCGCTGGGTGTAGTATCATTAGGATTTTCCACCGTCATGGTGCAGCCATTGGTGGTGCAGATGAGGCTCAGCGGTTTGTGTTCGCGTTCAAGGTCGCTTACTGAGTGGAGGGTGTGGTCAGCGCATTTCTCTTGGTATTTGCCAATTTCTCCGTCCAATTTTGTGGTGAAAATGCCGCACTGTCGTATGCTTCCGCCCGCCCAGTTTTGGAGTGCTTCAATGTCGGCGGCGGCAATGAAATCGCCGACGATCTTGATGCCAAGGTACAGCGTGCCTTCGGGGTTCATCCGGAAGAACTCCTTCACATGGTACACCACCGCGTTTCCGGCGGCCTTCGCCTTGTACTGATCCGCTGTGTTGTCGGCATACAGGTCTGACAGTTCCTGCTCCACTATGCCGTTTCCGAGCGAAGCCAGTTCTTCAGGATAGCGCAACTTGGCTACATAGAGGTCGTGGGTGCCATCGGGCTTCTCAATAGTGGTGAAGTAACGTTCGCCGCTCTCACTGGTAAGGTCTGAGGCTACCAGTTCGGGAAGCAGCATCAGCAGTCCGCTGATAGGATCTTCGTTGGCGGCTTTTCTGCCCATGCCGCCGTTGGTTTTGGTGAATTTGATGTCGTTCATTTTCTAATCGTTTTGGTTTGGGATTGGTTCAGGTTCTGTTTCGGGTTCAAGACACGGTACACCACATTTCTCCTCTTCACTCTCAACTTTTAACTTTTCATTCTCAACTCTTAACTCCCTCACGTGGTTCCACGCCTTGGTGGCCGTGTTGAAACACAAGCCGTCGGCGGTCACCCATTTCCCTTCACGGAGAACGACGGCCGGCGGCTGCGCTATACTGTTCTTTTCTGTTTTCTTCTTTGACATATTGTTCGGATTTTATGGTTTATATAGACGTACCCTGGTACGTATCTTGATCTTTGTTACAGACGTATCATGATACGTCTCTACTTTTAACTTTTCACTCTCCACTCTTAACTGATATGCTGTCCACCTCAAGGATGTACTTGCGTTCCTGCGGCATCGTAATGGTGCCCTTATTGTTGCGACCGTACACGATGTTGCGGCTCTTGTCGGTCACGTACAGTTCCACGTCCAGCAGTGTCATCCTACGCTTCAGCAGACTGTCGATGATTGCGCTCTGCTCCTTCACCTGTGCCTTCAGCGTCTTCACATGCTTGTGGCTCTCGGCATACAGCACGCTCATCACCGCAATGCCGGTGCACATCAGAGCTGCAATAACTATCTTTAACCAGGTTTTCATCGCTAATAAATTGGTATTTAATATTCGATTCCGGCGGCATCCATCAATTTTTCGTAGCGTGCTACGGTTTTCTCCAGACGGCTCACGCTTTTCACTTTTGCGTCCATGGAGGCAACTTGCTCTTGAAGGTGTTCAATGCGCTGGTTTTGCTGCTTCACCTCCTCCGACAGGCCCTCAATCTTGACCGCATCAGATGCACGCTGTGCCAGCAGTTTGTCAATCTGTTCCTGTAAGCTGTTCACAATTTTCTTCCAGGTTTCCACAGCCGCGTCGATGTTTTCAAGGGCAGCCCCTTTGGCTTCCTCTTTCGCCTTGGCCTTCACGCTGCGCAGCGTGGCCAACGTCACAATGATGCCGCTGGTCAGCACAAGGTTCAAAATTCCCGATATGATTGCGAATATTTCCATCTTTCAGTTTTCTGTTTTCAGTTTTCAATTTTCCGTTGCATCCTGAACCCAGCCTCCACGTCGGCCATGTTTGCCGGCACGCCGTTTTCGCAGTGGCTCATGGCGGCGACTATCTTGCGATAGTCGCCGCCAGATTCCGCCGTGAGCACCTTGGTTCTTCCCACGCCACTGCGTTTCTCCACGTTGGCGATATAGGCCTCTGTGTTGTTCTCTGTGGGGGGTGCCCACGCCCGGATGATCTTCTCAATAGTGTTCCGCCCCTGGGCAAGATAGGTACCCAGCACCACGAAGGCCGCACGGTAGCCGTAGGCCATTGTGGTGAACTGCTTGAACTCCCGGTCGCTTCCGGGGACCACCTCGCCTTGGAAGTGGTCTCCGTTGCGCCGGATGTTCAGCGGGTTATTGTTGCGTATGCCTCTGGGTATAGCCATAGTTGAACTTTTAACTTTTAACTCTCAACTTTTAACTATTGAATCAGTTGCCACGTGCTGCCGTCACACACCAGCTCGTAGCACACGGTGGTGTTGGCCACACCGGTAAGGGTGGCGCAGGTAGTGTCGGCATCACTCTTCAGGGTCACGTCGTACTTAGTCGCCCCGTTAATCCATCTCACCATCAGGCGTGCTCCGGTAACAATATCGGTAAGCGCTGCCACAAGGGTGATGGCTCCGGTAAGTTCCCCTTTCGTGAAATCCACCAGAGTACAGAGTGCATGTTCCGTGTCCACATCCACGCTGACTGAACCCTCCAGACTATCATCCTGAATGATGTCAAGCGGATTCTTATCATTGTTCATGATGAGAAGACCTGTCACTGGATACCAGTCGTCGCCGTCCCATACCATCTCATAGCACATAACGAGACCTTCCGACACGAATGGGGATTTACCATTGACCGCCACTTCCACGCCGTCGCCCTTAAACTTGACAAGCAGGCGCGAACCTCTCTGAAGGGCTTTGGGGTTATTTACCGTAAGACGTACTCCGCTGCTATCTGCAAATTCACCAAGGTCCAAGAGGGTTTCCGTGCGTTCCACATTGACGAGGGCCTCGAATACGCTATCAGCCCCCTGCACGGTTTGCACATTCACCACCTCGAAGGTCGGGAACTGCACCTCAATCTTTTTGCCGTTGTCGGCTTCAATTTCGGGGGCCACGAAACCGTAGCTCGCCCCGTTTTTCTTATTGATAAACATTGTTTCTCCTTTCTTTAAATGGTTCTTTCTGGTTGCTTGTTGCGAGACGCGCTACAGCACGTCTCTACAACTCTCAACTTTTAACTCTCAACTTTTAACTGGCATGGTATTCCTGGATCAGTCCGAGAACGCCCTTGCCGTCGGCGCGGCGGGCGCGGCCGCCGAGGCGCTGCAGGAAGCTGTAGATGTCACCATAATAGGTGGGGTCGCCTTCGTTGACGAACATCTCGGTGGAGCCCATGGCGCGAGCCACGCACACCGGATGCCAGAACAGGCCGTAGCAACAGTCGGTGGTGCCTCCTGCCTGCGTGCCGTGCTCAATGGCTTCGTATTGCTCCACAGTATAGGTGAGGTCGGTGGAAGTCCAGCGGAAGTACTTTTGACCGCTCACAGCCGTAAGGGTGGAGTTGGAAGCAAGCAGGGTGGTGGCGCGTTCCTCGATGCTGAAACCTTCCAGCTTGATAAGTCTGCCATTCGCGTGATCGTAAATGGCGTTCAGACGGTCGTTGTTCGAGCTGCGCACGTCAGAGCAGAGTTGCTCGTACATCTCGGAGTTGAGCACCACATAGCGGTCGCTCTTGGGGATGCCCCATTTGTCGAAGATGAGTTTCGCCTTGGAGAAATCCGCCACAGTGACACCTGTACGCAGGTTGGATCCGTGGATGGTGTTGTTGGCGTGCTTCGTGCCGGTGGCCTTGATGAAGTAGGTGGGTCTCCAGTTGTAAAGCATGGCCTCAGCGGTCAGCTGGCGGAGGTACATCATATCCTCGGTCATACAGCTGTCCATCTTGTCGTAGCTCAGTTCCACTTTGTCGGCATACGGGATGAAGCGCGGGTCGGTCGTAAATTCGTCAAGGGCGTAGGTGATGTCCACATCCATACGGCGGGTGATGGTGGCCGGAAGCGAGGCTCTGTTGCGTTCCACGCCGCTGGGCGAACCTGCCTGCGGGATATGCACCACTGTTCCTCCGATCACATACTGCGACTCATCTACGGAGTGAAGGAGGAACTCATTGTCCTTGAAAAGGTTCCCTACAATATAATCAGTCCAGATTTCCGGAGTGACGGCCATTCCCAAGGAACCGGCGGGAATGTGCACAAAGTTGGCACCCACGAAAGTGGCTATGCCAAATACGGGAGCGGTGGCCGCACCCACGAAACACGACACCATCAGGGCCATGCATAAACTCAAAATAAATTGTAATCGTTTCATGATGCTTTGTTTTAAGGTTTTAGTTTTCCAATTTGTGCCCGAATTTCGCCTCATAGAGTTCGGCGTAACGTGCGGGGTTGTTCTGTTTCAGGTTTTCCAGTTTGCCGGAGCGGTGGTACTTGTCCCAGTCCCAGTCTGCTTCGTCCTTAGCAACGGAGCCCTTTTCAAGCTGGTTCTTCACACGTTCCACCGGTTTCATCCGGTTCAGCACCTTCTCGGTGTTCTCGTAGTCCTGCTCGGCCAGCTTGGTGTAGGCCTCGCGGTCTTCCTCGCTGATGCGTTTGTCGGCGATGGCGGAATCAACAAGGGCTTTCACTTTGCTCTTCTCGAATTCCTTCACGCGGTTCTCCAGACTGACAACTTTGTCCTTTTCGGCCTGAAGCTGCTGGCTGAGCTGCGTTCTCTCGTTCACCGCAGTACGCACGCCGGCAAGGATTTCGGCCTCCGTGGAGGTCTCGCTGATGTTCAATGCGGCTGCAAATGCTTTTTCATCCATTTTTTGTTGTTTTAGGTTAATAATTTGATTGTTATAGAAGTTGAAGGCGCTGCGGGCGTCCGTAATGCTCTCCAACTCCTTGATTTTCATGCTTGTGTTTACAATCTCGTCGCATAGTCCCGCCTTCACCGCCTCTTCCGCGCTCATCCAGTGGTCAAGGCCGTCGAACCAGCGGTTGCGGGTTTCCTCAACAGTCAATCCCGTTCGGGCTGCTGTCATCTCGATGAGCGTCTTTTCAAAGCTGTCCATCATGTCGGCGGCGGCGCGTGTTTCGTCGCTGTTGCCATACACATAGCCGCTCACGCGATGGTACATAAACTTGGCGTGGCGGGCGGCCTTCACGCGGTGCTTCGGATTGGTGATCAGCACGGCCATCATCGAGGCCGCAATGCCGTCCACCACCCACGTGATGTCCACGTCCGTGCGGTCCAGATAGTTGAACAGGGCACTGCCCTGCGCCACCTCGCCGCCGTCGCTGTTCACGTAGAAAGTGAATGAGCGTACACCCTCCTTGCGTTTCGCCTCGATGTCAGCGATCAGCTTGTTGGTGTCAATGTCCATTTCCCGTCCGATGATGCCGTACAGGTACATCTCGAAACTCTCCGTCGTCTTTGCCTTGTTTTGTTTTGCCATTGTTTTTACTTTTTCATAATTGAAAACTGTTTGGTTTGTAAACTTGAGGCTGCAAAAATACACCCCGCTTTCGACATATTTTTATTTTGTATATATCTATACCATAACCATATACCCCTTTGCAGCATTTGCCGTTTCCATTGTGTTTCCATACTATTTTTGCCGTGGTTTTTTAAGACGGAACTATGGCAGAACTGACAAGACAACAGAAAAAGGCCTACGCCCGCCAGTTATACTTGAACGATGCAAGTATAACCCAGGCCGAGATTGCCGAGAAGGTGGGTGTAAGCAAGGTGACAATATGCAAATGGGTCAAGGAAGGCAAATGGGAGGAACTCCAAACCTCGCTGCTGGTCGGCAAGGAGGAGCAGCTGGCCCGTCTCTACAAGCAGCTGAAACGGCTGAACGACGCAATCGAGGAGCGTGACGAAGGCAAGGACTTCGCAGGATCCAAAGATGCGGACGCCATCCTCAAAATCACCGCCGCCATCCGTAACCTTGAAACCGAAACCAACATCGCCGAGAAGATGGCCACCGGCAAGGAGTTCCTTTCCTTCGTCCGCCGCACCTCCGGGTTCGACACCAGCAAGGAGGTCGCCCGCCTCTTCAATGCCTACATCAAATCCTGTCTGTAATATGGCCAAGATACGCAAACCTACCGACAAACAGCTGCTCAAGGATTGGGAGGAATACTACAGCCAGTTTATCTCCGACGTGGAGGTTGACAGCTCCGAAAGCGAGATAGAGCGACAGAAGCGGATTGCACATCTGGAGGCCAATCCGGAAGAGTGGTTCAAATACTATTTCCCGAAGTACTGCACAGCGGAACCAGCACCGTTCCATATAGCGGCCACCAAACGCCTATTGGCACACCGCCGCTGGTACGAGGTACGTGCCTGGAGCCGTGAACTGGCCAAGTCCGCACGTTCCATGTTTGAGGTGCTTTATCTGGCACTCACTGGCAAGATCCGCAACTTCCTGATGGTGTCGAACAGCTACGACAACGCCTGCCGCCTGATGCTGCCGTTTATGATGCAGCTGGAAAAGAACCTGCGCATCATCAACGACTACGGCGAACAGGTGGTGGCTGGCCACTGGGAAGCCGGTGAGTTCATCGCCAAGTGTGGATGCTCATTCCGTGCGCTGGGCGCGGGACAGTCGCCCCGTGGCACCCGTAACGAAGCCGCACGTCCCGACTTCATCCTCATCGACGATATTGACACCGACGAAGAGTGCCGCAACCCCGACCGCATCAAGCAGAAATGGGACTGGATCGAACAGGCGCTTATCCCAACCATCTCCGTTTCCGGCGACGCCCGCATCCTGTTCAACGGTAACGTCATCGCCAAGGATTGCTGCATCGCCCGTGCCGGAAAGGCCGCCGACAAGTTCGACATCATCAATATCCGCGACAAGAACGGAAAATCATCCTGGAGCAAGAACAGCGAAGAGGACATCGACTTCATCCTCTCCAAGATCAGTACCCGCGCCGCACAGCAGGAGTACTTCAACAACCCGCTGTCGGAGGGCGATGTGTTCAAGGAACTGACGTGGGGCAAGGTGCCGAACGCCAACCGTTTCCGGCACATCATCATCTACGGTGACCCCGCCCCGTCGAACTCTAAGAACAAAGCCGATTCTATGAAGGCCGTTTGCGCCGTGGCGATGCTCGACGGGGTGTTCTACATCCTGCGCTGCCGCCTCGATCACGCCACCAACTCCGAATTCGTGGACTGGTTCTACGACATCAACGGGAGTTTCGACGGAACTTCCGCACAGCTCTACAACTATGTGGAGAACAACACCCTTCAGGATCCTTTTTACGAACAGGTGTTCATCCCCCTGTTTGCAGCCAAGGGCAAGGAGAAAGGCCATTATCTGAATATGGTGCCCGACACCCGAAAGAAACCCGACAAGTTCAGCCGTATCGAGGGCAACCTTGAACCCCTCAACCGCAACTGCCGGCTCGTGTTCAACGAGGCCGAGCGGGGCAACCCCCACATGGAGCGGCTGGCCGAACAGTTCCTGCTGGTCACCCCGCAGCTCAAAGCGCCCGCCGACGGTCCCGACTGCGTGGAAGGCGGCGTGTTCATCGCCGCACAGAAGGCGCGGCAGCAGTCGGCAGAACAGCTTATACTGGGCAAGCGCCCTCGAAATAAACGACGTGTTTAACCTTAATGTTTAACCAAAATGATTGAATTATGCAAACGACTTATCAGATTTCTTCAGGTACGCAACGCCATCCGTCATGCAGACAGGATGCAAAAGTTAACCGGCAAACGACACTATGTCATACAAGTGTTCAGAAAGATAAGGGTGTACGACCGCTCACGTATCAATCTGCTCATCGCCAAGGGAATCCTGCACAAAAGGCTTAAAGACAACCTTGAACTGACCAAAGTGTGCCTCTACTACACCAATCCCAACCAACACCAATCCAAGTTTTAACTGAATATGTATTTACAGCCCGAAGACCTTGAAAAGGGCGCACGCAGCGAGCATATCGCCGTGGTGACCCGTAATACCGACAACGTGCAACAGGCCATCGCCGAGGCACAGGCCGAAGTGGAAAGCTATCTCACCGCCCGCTACGACATCCGCGCCGAGTTCGCAAAGACTGGCGACAGCCGCCTGCCGATGGTGGTGAAGCTCGTGAGGGACATCGCCCTCTACAACTGTTTCAATATCGCCAACCCCGTGTCGATGCCCGAGAACCGCGTGACCTCCTACAACAACGCCATCAAGTTCCTCAAAGAGGTGCAGGCCGAACGTGCCTCCATTGACGGGCTC
>JAEEQA010000094.1 GCA_016285085.1 Bacteroidales bacterium | reverse complement strand
CTAATAGTGTGTCACAGAGTATCTTGTAATAGGCTTTAACTGTGTTGGCCGAAACACCGCAATCGCTGGCTACATTCTCATAGTTGAGCATTTCGCCGTCCGAGATGGCTGCCACTTCCAAAAAACGGATAAAGTCGTCCACATTTTGTACGGCGGCTTCTTCCATGATTTCCTCTTTCAAGTAAAGTTAGATATAGGACTTAAGTCGGTTGCGGGCGTTGGCCACCTTATAATGCCGGGGAATCATCCCGTTCTGCACGGCACGGTCAAGGTCAAAATCCGGGATTTCCGCACTGACCAAAGGGAAGAGGGTCTCTGGAATGGCGCGGCCTCCGAGATTGTTGGCACCCCTCTTTTTCAATTTACGGGCACTGGAGCCACTCAGTATAAAGAAAAGCCCTTTGTTCACCATCAGCCAGTGAACCTCGTCCAACAAATCGGGCACTTTTTGGATTTCATCTACAATGATCAGCGTCTCGGCAGGAAACCGCAACAAGCTCTCCCGAAACTCCTCTGGATGCTGTCGGAAACGGTTTCTCAGCTCGGAGTTCAGCAGGTCAATGTAAACAGCCTTCGGAAAACGTTCCTTCAACAAAGTGGATTTCCCCACCTGACGGCCGCCAAACAAGAACATTGCCTCGTCCAATCGGTTCTCTATATCGAATATTCTATGATACATAACAAATCAAATTTCCTCAATCATATTGCGGATATTTTAAGAAAATCCGCAACGACGCTGCAAAAATACAATAAATTTCGAATGTGTGATTGATGTTCGAAAAAAATATCAGGAATTATGCAAGCTGTTCATTGATAAAAACATACGGCAGCCCCTATTTCGTACACATCCGTTCAATCAACTCCCCGTGTTGCGGGTACAGCTTCAGCAATTCGTCCTTCTTGGCCAGCTCGAAGTTCTCGAAGCGGAAGGCCGGTCCGACGGCGCAGCCAACGAGGCAAAATCCGCGCTTGGAGGGAATGTCGGCGGCGAACCACTGCTCCGGCTGGATGAGCACCTGCATCTCGTCATGCTCGGAAAGACGATGGACCGTCAGTGTCCCGTCCGGATCGATCACATAGATATTGAGGGGCTCGCCCGCGTGGAAATACCAGACTTCCACCATGTTGTGCAGACGGTGGAACGCCGACATGTCGTTGGCGGTCAGTAGGTAATAGATGGTGGAGAGGGCTTTGTCGCCCGTCCCGTCGTTGCCGAACAGTTGTCGGTAATAGCCTCCTTCCGGATGAGGCTCGAGGCCTAATTTTTGAATGTAATCAGTTTCGTTCATGCTTGTTTGTGTTTGGCCGGTGGGGGAGGGTTTCTTGTTTTTCATATAAAAAACCACATCCTCAAACGATGCGGCAAAAATAAAACATTTTTCTATTAACCAAAATGCACGAAATCCCGCATGGCGATGCCGTTCAACATGAAAAACAGGATTTGTTTTTTCAAAAAAAAGCGAATATTTTTGCAGAAATTTTGAATCTTGCAATAATATTGTGTTTCAAGATGTTATGAATAAAAGATTCAAACAAACTGTCAAAATTACTCGATAATACTGGAACAAAACTAAAAGAGAAGGGAACGGCGTGAAAAACGTGAAAAAAAAGAGTCTGATTTGGAAAATACCCTGCATCGTTCTCGGCGCCATCTTGGGAATAGTTTTGTTTCTGTTGCTTACTGTAACGGTGATTCTGGTGACGCCCGGCGCCCGCACGGCAGTCCTGCAAAGGTGCGTGAAGGAGGTCAATGCTCGGACCGACCTGGATGTGGATCTGGGACGGCTCTACCTGTCACCTTTCCATCATTCCCCAATGATTTTGTATCGCGCCTACAAGGGCGAAAAGGACCTGCCGGTGCACATAGAAATAGACAGTCTCTATATCGGCCATCGCGGGAAAGACACACTGATTTACGTGCATGCCTTGCGACTGCAGGGCAATGTGAGGAAACCTGCGGCGGGAGTGCCGAGTGAGGATCTGACAGCCCGCACGATTGTGGTGGACCAACTGCTGATGGAGCAAACGACGGTCCATTCCGACACCCTGATAGACGCCGTAGGCATCGACGTTATCGCAGGGTATCTGGATGTCAAGAGCCCGGGACTCAGTATCACGAAAGGTCAGTACCCGCTGCACAACCTGAAGCTGACGGATGCGTATGTGGGCATCGAACTGCGCGAAACCGAAGAAGAAGAGGACACCACATCCACACCGATGGCTTTCGATGTGCTGGACGGTGAGCTGCGCAATGTGCGGTTCGTGCTCAACCCGATGGGACTGGATTTGCGCGCCCGTACGCTGAACACGGACGTGTTGGCGGACGTGGGGGGCAACATCTACGATGCCCGCCGCCTGAATATCGGGAATTCCTCGCTTACGCTTGAGTCACTGTACCTGCCATTTGATACGATCTATGGGGATGCGAAAGTGGACCTGAACACCGACCTGATTAACTCGGACCGATTGTACGTCCGCTCCGACGCATTTGGCGCGAAAGCGGACCTAACGTCCACGACGATGAATCTGGAAACAATGCGGGTGGACGTGTCAGGCAAAGCCGATTATCAAGGCAACAAGGCAAACTTGAGCGGTTTCTATGATATTGATGATGAGAGGTATGACATGCTGGTGAAGGTTGAGAAAGTGAACCTTTACCCGTTCCTCAAAGACAGCACCTACACAGAATTGGCCGGCGAAATACACGCGAAGGGAAAAGGTCTGGACCCTCATTCGTCCGCGATGAAGTGCAAAGTGTCCATGAACTTGACCAGTTGCATCTATGATCAAATCAATGCCTCTGGCCTGATACTTGATGCCGAACTGGCCAATAAAACCGTGGTCGGGAACCTTCATTTGCCTATTAAGATGACCCACGACGACCTGCGGCTGAAGGCGGAAACGGAGCATCAGTTCCGCGTGTCCGACTTCTTCACCCCCGAGCGGATGACCGTGGACTATCATACGCAGATGCAGCATGTGATGGCACACGTGGCGGGCGAGAATTTTGACATCTCCTCCCTGAGCCTTGACTTTACCACGGATACCGTCACATCGTTGTATCTGGTCACGCAGGGACTTGTCGTCGATGTACAGAGCCCGATGCAGGTGCTTCAGCTGGTGGATACAATACAACCGCTGCTTGGAATTGTTACCGACACAACGGTTGTTCAGTCCATTGTCGAGTTAAAAGACCTGACACAGCTGGATACGCTCCGACGGCTTATACCTGATTTGCATGCGGAAATACAGCTGACGGCAGGCAGTCCCGTCCAGGAAATCATCGAGCGGACTGGACTGGACATAAATGAGTTAACGGTGCTGTTGACGTCCGATTCCCTCCAATCTGACCTGGCATTGGATGCCTCCATCCCGTACATCGACTATTCGGAGGACAGTACGGGCTTGCGGCTGCCCGCTGCCACGGCGGCAATGCGGGTGAACATGACGGAGGGCCGGACCACCGCCTCGCTTACCGCCAACACCAGCATTACCGATGGCGTGATGAGTGTGAATGACCTCTGCACCGATGTTGCGCTGCAGCTGGATCTGGAACGCAACGGGCGCGAGCTGAAGGGAACGGGACACATTGCCTTGGACAGCCTCATCTACGACGAAATGGATCTCGGGGACCGGACGGTGGACATCCTGATTACACCATCGGAACAGTTCGACAATGCCATCCGGGCAGATTTGCGGTTGGACGACATCCCGCTCGAACTGGTGAACAGCATCCTCAATATGGAAGATATCGACCTGGATGGTATCGCGAAGGTGAAGGCTTCTGCAGACGGCTTGCCTGCACAAATGGACCTCTCCGCCGAAGTGAAACCGCTGGATGTAACGGCCCACTACAAACCTTACGATGTGAAGATGAGCTTGAGCGAAACGCCTATCGTAATGGAGCATAATAACGTAAAGCTCAACGATGTGCGCATCATTAGCACCAATGGCTCCTATCTGGCGCTGAACGGCGGTATGGATATCACTACGATGCAGGTGGATGTCGATTTGTCCGCAAATAATTTCGCTCCGGTGGAACTGGAGCAAAACGGTCCTTTTCCTGTCTATGGCGATTTGGCCACCGATATCCGCGGCCGCGTGACTGGACCGGTGGACAACCTCCTTGCCGATGTGGACGTCACAATCCTGCCCTCCACCGATCTCACCTACCCGATTGACAAGAAGAATTTGGCGCAAGTCAAACCCCACGGTACGGTCAATGTGCAGTACGGCACTGCCGACGGGGAACTCAACCTGGGAGGAAGGATCAACATAGACGAAGGAGTGATTAAATACTCACCCAATCTATATCCTATCATGCCCTTCCATATGGATTCGGGCAGCAATGTAACCTTCAACGGCCCCTTGGGACAGACCATGCTGAACGTCTCTGCTTCGCAGCAGGTGAAAGCGGATGTGCAATCGGAAGGGGAGGAAACCCGCCGTGTGGTCTTCAACACGGGCGTGCGTGTAGATGGGATACTCGATTCAATAGGTCTTAACTCCATAGGATTCTTCCTCGAAGCGCCGGATGACGAGACCATCACACATGAACTCTCCACTTTGGATGAAGACACTCGAGAAGGCATCGCGGCCGTGTTGCTGACCACCGGAATGTATATGGGCGAAAGCAATGTGGCAGCGCAAAAGAGCGGATATTCCCTGTCCAGCATCATCAACAGCCGTCTCAATGCCGCTATGGCTAATTCCAAGATGGGAAACAAAATAGATATCGATATCAGCAGCGGACAAACTAACCATGCGGCCGGCAAGACCAACGATATGAATATTGCCATCAGCAAGTCCCTGTTCCACGATAAAATGCGCCTCACGGTCGGCTCCACCATCTCCGACAACCCGGAGGTCAATAAAGCCAACGGATTGTTCAGTCTTATCTCCGCAGACTTTAAGCTGACCCCGTCAGGCAATGTGCTCCTGCGCATGTTCTCACAACGCGACTATGACAATATCTTTGAGGGCGAACTCAACAAGTCCGGCATTGGTGTGAGGGCGACCAAGCAATGGCGGCTTAACCGATTCGCACCCTCAGTGGGCGATTCCATCATACGCATACACAATTTCTCAGCGGAGGCGGATGTCACCTATCGTTCCAACAACAGCCTTGGCCCCAACCTTACCCTTGCCCACTCTATACGGAACCTCTTGGGGCGGGGAGAGACATTCACGGTCAAGGGCTATGGATCTTACTACTGGTCGCTGCGCGAACGGCAGCCGGGAGACCCGAAAACAACCAACACCTATAAGTTCGGTGTGGATGCCTCATTCGTTTTCCCGTATCTGCACTGGGTAGGCGACAGCAACCCCGACGGCGACACCCGTTACCGGATAGGATACAAGTACGAGAACATAGCCGGCGGATACGGTGTTCACAAGTTTTCCGGAGCCTTCTCGTATTTCATCCGCTCGTCTCGTTATGTCACGCAAGTCTTCACGCCTGCCTCGCTCTCGGTGGTCAGAGTGAAGGCCGAGTCGCCTGATTTGATTAAAGATGCCGCCAACCGTCCGGAACTCCTCAAACTCCTTTACGGAAACGAGTTCGTCCCCTCCATCGGCTACGGGATCACCTATAGTGACTACCGCACCCAACGGAAAGTCAACACTATGTTTGACGTTGAAGTCAAAGAATCCGGCAACCTGACGAACGCCATCTATTGCATCTTCGGGCACAAGTGGGATGAGCATGACAAAGAGATTGGCAACATTCCCTTTGACCAATTTGTCAAGGTGACGGCCGAACTATGGAATCGTTTCAACCTGACGGATAAAGTCTGCATCGCCACACGTCTCTATGCAGGCGCCAATCTGCCGATGGGCAACTCCTATGAGTCTGCTCCGCTTTCCGAATCCTTCTATGCCGGCGGCCCCAACAGTTTGCGTGCGGCGGCCCCCTACGCCTATGGCCCGGGAAATTTCCATAGCACCAAATACAACCAGAACTTTTTCCATGCCGGCGATATAAAACTCGAAGCAAACTTCGAACTGCGTTTCCCCATCGTTTGGAAACTCTATGGCTCCGTGTTTCTCGATGCCGGCAACGTATGGAACTGGTATGACATTTCCGAATATCTAAGTACTGAAGAATATGCGTTGCTTGTCGAGAGAATGGGGATAATTGAAGAACTGCATAACGGAATTATCGGAAATCCCAATATCGCGAAGCAGATTGCCCTGGGTACCGGTGCGGGACTCCGCCTCGACATCGACGGACTCGTTATCCGCTTGGACTTAGGGGTAGGCATCCACGCTCCCTACCAGACTTACAAATATACCAAGGAGGGCACGCCAGATCTCACACGACCGATCACCAAATATTACAATATGCCTTCTGTTCTGGATGGTCTGCGCCTCAATTTCAGCATTGGTTATCCGTTCTAATGGAAACCAGCTTAAATAGCGCCAATCATCTTATAGAATTCCTCCTCTGAAATAATCGGTACGCCGAGCGCTTCCGCCTTCTTCCGCTTCTCCGGGCCCATCTTCTCGCCCGCCAGCACGAAGTCGGTGTTTTTGGAGATGGAGGAGACGTTCTTCCCGCCGTGCTGCTCGATCATTTTCTTGATGTCGTCGCGGGAGATGGTAAAGACACCGCTCACGACCACGCTCTTGCCTTGCAGTTCATCGGAGGACGCAACACCCTCGTCTTCTGCCATTTCAAACTGGAGGCCGGCCTTGCGGAGGCGGATGACGATTTCCAGATTCTCGGGATTGTTGAAGTAGCCGATGATGCTGTCGGCCACGCGGTCGCCCACGTCGTTCACCTCCATCAGCTCCTCGCGGGTGGCGGCCGACAGGGCGTCGATGTTCTTGAAGAATCGCGCCAGCTTCTTGGCGGTCGTCTCGCCCACATAGCGAATGCCGATGGCGAACAGCACCCGCTCGAACGGCACCTGCTTCGACTGCGCTATCCCCGCGAGGATGTTCTCCACGGTTTTTTCACGAAAACTCACCACACGCTCCGGCTTGCCGTCTTCGGCGGGGAAACGCTTCTCAATGCCCAACAACTGACTGAATGTCAAATCGTAAAAGTCGGCGATGTTTTTCACCAGCCCGCAGTCGTAGAGGATTTCCACTTTGCCCTCGCCCAGCGAGTCGAGGTTCATCGCCTTGCGCCCGATGAAGTGTTCCAGCTTGCCCTTGATCTGCGGCGGGCAGTGCATGTCGTTGGGGCAGAAGGTGCCCGCCTCGTCCTCGTTGCGGCGCAGTTCCGAACCGCACTCAGGACAGTGCGTGACGAACTTCACCGGCTGCGCGCCGGGAAGCCGCTTGTCCAGGTCCACGCCCACAATCTTGGGGATGATCTCGCCACCTTTCTCCACAAACACGTAGTCGCCGATATGCAGGTCGAAGGAGCGGATGAAGTCTTCATTGTTCAGCGTGGCACGCTTCACGGTGGTACCCGCCAGTTGCACGGGATCCATATTCGCCACAGGGGTGACGGCACCCGTGCGCCCCACCTGATAGGTCACCTCGTTCAGACGCGTACACACACGTTCTGCCTTGAATTTATAGGCGATGGCCCAGCGTGGACTCTTCGCTGTGAATCCCAATGCCCGCTGCTGGCGCAGGGAGTTTACTTTCAGTACGATACCATCGGTAGCCACAGGCAGGTTCTTGCGCTCCGTGTCCCAGTAGTTGATGAAGTCATAGATCTGTTGCAGGGTTTTCACCTTCTTCATGCCCTCAGAGATCTTGAAACCCCACGAACGGGCCGTCTCCAAGTTCTCGAAATGCCCGTCGGCAGGCAGCTCCTCACCTAAGAGATAATAGAGGTAGGCATCCAACTGGCGCGAGGCCACCAGACTCGACTTCTGACTTTTCAGTGTGCCGCTGGCCGCATTGCGGGGGTTGGCAAAGAGGGGCTCTTCCGCCTCTTCACGCTCCTTATTCAACTTCTCAAACACCGCCCAGGGCATCAGTATCTCACCACGTATCTCGAACTCACGCGGGTAGGAGGGGGTAGCGAAGAGATCGTCGGCAGGGGCTGGGGCTGCCAGCACCAACGGGATGCTTCGGATGGTTTTTACATTCGCCGTCACATCGTCGCCATGCACGCCGTCACCTCGTGTCACCGCCTGAGTCAGTCGTCCGTCAACATACGTCAAAGAGATCGACAGACCATCGTATTTCATCTCGCAACACACCTCGAAATCCTCGCCGGCCAGCCCTTTCTTCACACTCTCATACCAGTCGGCCACATCCTGTTCATTATAGGTGTTGGCGAGAGAGAGCATGGGGTATTTGTGGGTCACCTGTGTGAACTCCGCATTCAAGTCACTGCCCACGCGCTGGGTAGGCGAGTTGGGATCCGCCATCTCCGGATGCCGGGCCTCCAAGTCCTGCAACTCGTGCATGAGGAAGTCGAAGTCCTGATCGCCGATGGTGGGCTGGTTCAGCACGTAATAACGGTAGTTATGTTCGTGAAGCTCCTGGCGGAGCTGCTTGATGCGTTGTATCTCGTCCATTTCTTTGTCGTTTTGACTGCAAAGATACTGCTTTTTTAGATAAAAAGAACATAAGTACATAATTTTATGCTTAGTTTTTTTGTTCTTATGTTCTTATGTCTGAATAAATTCGTATTTTTGCAGTCATTATGTGGATGATGTTACAGGTCATACCGATAATGTGGCGTGCCGTCCGTCCGAGTAG
>JAEEQA010000093.1 GCA_016285085.1 Bacteroidales bacterium | reverse complement strand
AAGGCACCAACGAGGTGCGCATCAGCTACTGCCTGAAGGTCTCCGACCGCGAAAAGGCCATGAAGTGTCTGGCCGCCGCCCTCCAAGCCTACCCGGGAAGAACTTGCTAACCGCTTGATTATTGGGTATTTTTATAAAATATTTTAACGTGAAAAACTTTTACGCAACGAAAACATTGCGTAAAAGTTTTTTCAAATATAAAGATTAAAAACAGAATCAAAATGAAAAGATTTGCCCGTTTAACTCTTTTTATTAGCGTGATTTGCGCAATGTTTACGATGACCAGCTGCTCATACAACTCAATGGTTTCCGCAGAAGAGAACACCGAGAGCGCATGGTCGGAAGTGCAGAACCAGTACCAGCGCCGTGCAGACCTCGTGCCGAATCTGGTCAATACGGTGAAGGGCTATGCCGCCCACGAGAAATCAACGTTCGAGGCTGTGACCGAAGCCCGCACCAAAGCTTCCTCCATCAATCTCACCGTGGATGACCTGACAGAGGAGAACCTTGAAAAGTTCCAGAAAGCGCAGGACGAACTCGGATCCACGCTGAGCCGCTTGATGGCTGTGGCCGAAGCTTATCCCGACCTGAAAGCCAACGAGAACTTCATGGATTTGCAGGCACAGCTGGAGGGTACGGAAAACCGTATCGCCGTGGCACGCCGCAACTTCAACGAGGCGGCACAGAGCTACAACACGCTCATCCGCAAGTTCCCCGCCATCATCACGGCCAAGATTTTTGGATTCAAAAAGAAAGCCTATTTCCAAGCGGCTGCCGGTGCAGAAACCGCTCCGACCGTAAGTTTCGAATAATCTGAGTGATGAAACGACTGCTGTTCCTGATCACGCTGGCTCTGTCGGCTGTTTTCTGCCGTGCGCAGATTCCGGAGTTTTCCAACCGCCTCGTCAATGACTACGCAAACGTGTTGAGCACTGACGAGGTGCGTTCAATGGAATCGCGCCTGCGGAATTACTACGACACCACCTCAAATTGTATCATCGTTGTCATTATCAATGACTTGGGTGGATACGAGGCTTCTGACTTCGCCCAACGGCTGGGTGAAAAGTGGGGCGTGGGTACAGGCAAGTACAGCAACGGCTTGGTGATTTTGCTCAGTCCGGAAGGGCACGAGGTGTTCATCGCCACCGGCTACGGGCTGGAGGGCGTTTTGCCGGATGTCACCTGCCACCGCATTGCCGAAAAATACATGAAGCCGCACTTCAGGGAGGAGGAGTATTACGAAGGACTGGAGGCCGGTTTGGACATCATCCTGCCTGTGGCCGCGAAGGAGTACAGTTTCGAGGATCTCCAAAAGGAACAGGAGGCGGAGGATATGGAGGAGTTATTGGGATTC
The DNA here is from genome assembly GCA_016285085.1 of Bacteroidales bacterium. Taxonomy (GTDB): domain Bacteria; phylum Bacteroidota; class Bacteroidia; order Bacteroidales; family WCHB1-69; genus UBA1756. Next base: position 7,332 of record JAEEQA010000093.1, on the reverse strand, counting down.
TTGACATCAATGGGTATTGTCGTTTTGTCGCTGTTGCTTATTGTGGCCATAGCAAGTTACCGCAAGAAACATCCATCCAAGAAGAAATTGGCGTTGCAGGCGTTTGCGAAAGTGCGTACCCGCAATGAGCTTGCAGAGGCCATTGCCGAAGCGAAAAGAGTCAGGGTAAAAAAGGAAAAGGTTGACAAGGCCGTTGCCGACCTCCGCACGCAGCGGGTGGAGGATGTGGCCCATGCACGCACCTACAAACTCATGGTGGACAGCATGTCTGTGGCGCTGGATCTGGGTGCCGACGAGCAACAGGTGCAGATGGCACGTTCACAAGCTGTTGCGGGTATCATTGGCGGTATCGGAAGTGCACGTTCCGTCACGGCTCTGCAGTCGGCCATCCGCGAGGCGGAGCTGGCGGGTGCAAAGGAGCACGAAATTGCCAACGGCCGCGAAAAGGCGCTTTCTGGAACCTTGTCAGACTTGTCCAAAGCTGTCAGTGTTAAAGCTCTGCGTAATCTGGAGGAAGCAGCAACTTCCTTCGGAGCAAAGTCTGTGGACGTGCAGCGTGCAAAGGAGCTGGCAGGGCGTAATGCCCTGAGCCGTGTCAGCAGTCCCAAAAGTATGGATGATGTCACTGAGGCCATTGAACTGGCTGAAAAACTGGGCGTTCCAAGTGCCTCTATCGCTTCGGCAAAGGATGCGGGCAGCCGTCACGCGCTTGAGAAGATTGCCCGTGCCGGCTCGAGTGACGAGGTTCGGGAAGCAGCCGAACTGGCGTTGTTTCTGGGTGCCGCCGCCCTTGCCGTTGCTGCGGCAAGGAAGCTGGCAATGTCACGGTTGCGTCCGACAGTCAGCCGTGCGGGGCGGTCGTCGTGGGGAGGAGGCTCCTTCTCCGGCGGTGGCTCCTCCGGCACCTTCGGCGGCTTCGGAGGAGGTCATTTCGGCGGCGGCGGCGGCGGTGCCAAATGGTAATTAGGACTTCCTAATATTTTTTACAGCACTACAACATTCCCCGTCCGAATAAATCTAGGATTTCCAGCGGCTTTTCCAAAGATGACGTATGTATATACGTTGTTTGGGAATAGTTTGCCATTCTCCTTGCCGTCCCAGTGGAAATAGGGTGAGTTGGAATGAAATACGAGCCGGCCCCACCGATCATAGATGTGTATTTCGAACTCTTCCAGCTGTTGCGCAATGTAGTCCGGGATGAAGAAGTAGTCGTTGATGCCCTCATCTTTCGATGGGGTGATGGCGTTGGGCAGAAAAAGATTGAAATCACAAGCCTCAATGGTGATGGCGTCAGAGGCGGAGCAACTTCCGTTTGTAGCCTCCACGGTGTACGTTCCGGGATGGTGGACGACAATTTCCTGCGTCACCTCGCCCGTGCTCCATCGGAGGTGACTGAATGAGGTTTCCACGGACAGCACGGTGGAGTAATTCTCGCAAAAGTTCTCTAAGGGTGGAAGAATGCTGAGGACTCCATCCACCAATGTCAGGTGCAGGGTGACGGTACTGTCGCAGCCGTAAAGGTTAGTCAAATAAAGCGTTTGCGTCAGTCCTTCGCCATCCATAGTGCTATTTTCGGAAATGTTGAATCCATGCCGATGGTAGCTTTGTCCGTGGCAGATAGTGTCGCGAATCTCCAATGTGGAAGGCATTAAAACAGTAAGGTGCAAAGTAATAATACTGTCGCATCCGTCAAGGGTGGTCATGTTTAGTGTTTCCGTCAGTTCATTCCCTCCAATGGTCATACTTTCGGGGATGTCGAATCCGTATTGATGGTAGCTTTGCCCAGGGCATAGGGTGTCGTAAATATCTGATAGTGATTGTATTAAAACAGTAAGGTGAAGCGTAACGAGGCTATCACATTCGGTTTCGGTTTCAAAAGTTCTTTGAAATTCGTGCACTCCTACCGAAAGTGTGTCGGAAGAGATATTGAAATTCTCATCTGTATAGGAGTCGCCCATACAGATGCTGTCGCTGTACTCAAATTCGGAGTAATCGCCAGGGGAATAGGGTCTTCCGTACTGGTCGAGCGTGTTGGCCTGCTGGAGAAAGTTGTTGAACGGCCGGCGCACGATGTTGTCAGGGTCGGTGAAAGGGGTGCAGTTGTTGAACAGCGGCGATGGAACGGTAAGATCCATGTTGATGTTCGTCACATTATAAAGGTACTGGTTCCAGACGGGGCGAGCCGGAGCCCACGGCGGCCCCGCTGATTTGAGGATTTTCAGCATCGAACTGCCCACGGACACTAGCTCCGCACTCCCGTCATTATCGACATCCGCAATCACCGGATATTGCATGATGGTGGTTTGGGTGTGGGGGAACGTGTTCAGCACATACACTGGCACGGTGTCGCTATGAGTAAGGTGGCTTTGTCCGCTGCCGTTCACTATCTTCAAGGTAGATTGGTCGCTGATGACCAGCTCCAGAATTCCGTCCTGATTGAAGTCGAAGGCCGTGAAGCTGTTTGAGAAAGTGTCCTCATCGGGAATCATATCCCACATCAGTGAGAACGACTGCGTGGCCGGATTGTACTTGTATGCCTGTATCTGTCGTCCGGAAGATGCCCCAGACTGCAGCACTATCTCCAACAGACCGTCATTGTCGATGTCTGCTATCAATGGGATGCTTTTCCCGGATCGGTTTGTGTTGATAATAAGCGGGTTGCAAATTTCTCCGTTGTGTACATCCCACACATAGCAATATACCGTCGCAGGCTGTGCATCCGTGTTCCGTGTGCTGATGAAAACATCCAGAAAACCGTCCATATTGAAATCCGCCACCTGCACATGCCCGTCAGCGGGAGCTCCGCTGGGCGGGGAGACCTGCTGCACCCGCGTCATCGTGTTGCCTGTGGTGCCGTTCAGGTTGGTGATGGACACCTCGTAAATTTCGTTGCCCAGTATCAGCTCCAGACGGCTGTCGCCGCACACGTCGGCGGCAAACGGGGATGACAGTTTTCGATGGGTGAACTGCGAATAGTGCGCATACGACGCACCCGTGTTTGTAGTGGCCGCCTCCGCCAGCAAATGCCCGTTTTCGGCATTAAATATCTTGTTTCGTGCGTACACTTCCGGGTGTCCGTCGCCATTGAAGTCCGCAAAGCTCACATTCACGGCGTAGTTGCTTGCTCCCGAAGCATAGGTAGCGTCCGACACCCAGTAGGGTGTGTTCGGTGTCGCCGAGGTGATGTCGTACGCCCGCAGGCGGTTGTCGTAGCACGCTACCACAATCAGCCCTTTATCGTCGGAGGTACGTACAAGCCCATAGGCAGCCGCGTCATATTCCGATACCGGCGATTCCATCGTCACTGTCGCCTTCAGTTCGTGGGTTACCCCGTCATACACCAGAAGTTCAAAACCCACGTTCCCTGTATATCCATCGTTTATGTAATGCGTTTGGCCCGCGAGCGAAAAGCATACAATCTCCGGATGTCCGTCGCCGTCCAGGTCTCCCACCAGCGGGATGTTCAGATTGGATACCACCGTCGGCGATGACCAAGCGTTCGTCACCTCCCAAGTCATAGGTTCCATTTCTATCGCACAATTCAGCGGTACGATGTTGTCAGGGAGATTTTCAAATTGTGCTCGCAAGCCCCCTACCAACAACCAAAGTGCAACAGCCAGCCAGTATCGGATTAAAATATTCACACTCTGCAAATAATGAAATTTTGACGTTGCAAAAGTAGGGAAAAAACGGACTTTAGAAAATATCGTGAAAGATTTTTATCTTACAATTATCATTTTATGATAATTGTTTTATGATAATTTTGTATTTTTGCAAGCGAAATAATAAATGAATATATGGTAAATCCTTTCGTTACAAATGGTTATGCTGGTGAGAAGTATTTCTGTGACCGCATTAAAGAAACAGCCGACATCATGCGCTGGCTGATCAATGGCAATAACATAGCCTTGATTTCGCCTCGTCGCTATGGCAAGACGGACTTAATCAGGCATTGTTTTGAACAAGCAGAAATAAGGGATCGTTACTACACTTTTATCATAGATATCTATTCGACCAAATCCTTGGCGGAAATGGTCGATAAGATGGCTCGTGCTATTCTTGAAGTCCTCAAGCCCAAAGGGAAAAAGCATTGGGAAGCTTTCTTGAACATTCTCCATTCTCTTCGGGCTGGCATCACATACGATGCCATGGGGATGCCTTCGTTGGATGTGTCTGTGGGCGAAATAATTAATCCTAACAACACGTTGGACGAAATTTTTTGCTACTTACAGCAGGCCGACAAAAGATGCCTTGTCGCCATTGACGAGTTTCAGCAGATTCTCAAATACAGTGACACTAACGTGGAGGCGGCACTGCGAACATACGTACAGTATTGTAGCAATGCAAACTTTATTTTTATGGGTTCGCAACGACACCTGATGGGGGCGATGTTCATATCTCCCAATCGTCCTTTCTACCAGAGTGTGACCGTGATGGGACTGAATCTAATACCATTAGAAAATTATTGGGAGTTTTGCAAGAAACATTTTGAAGATGCGGGAAAATCTATTGATAAAGAAGTGGTTGCACAACTCTATGACCAATTTGAAGGGGTGACTTTTTATCTGCAAAAGGTGATGAATGTACTTTTTATGCGTACCAATGAGGGAGAACATTGTGTCCTTGCCGACCTCCAGCCTGCCATCGAATATATCATAGACTTTACCGAACTTACATACGAAGATTTGTTGTACCAACTTCCCGAAAAGCAAAGTCTTGTATTGAAAGCTATTGCAGGAGAAGGAAAAGCCAAACAAATTACCTCCGGAAAATTCGCAAAACGTTATGGATTAGCTTCTCCAAGTGCAGTGCAATCGGCAGTCAACGCATTATTGGACAGGGATTTGGTTACACAATACAAAGATGTTTATCAAGTATATGACAAGTTTCTTGCCCTTTGGCTGAAAAGGCAATAGCCTACAGAACCAATGGCAAATAGGGCATTTTACAGCACCACAATACTTCCCGTGCGGATGAAATACGGTTGCCATGCTGAACGCAAAAAAGTTGTACTTTTGCCGCTTCAATTCTTGAAAAAGAATTTTCATAAAAAAGAAGAACAACCCATTGAAGGATAATATATTGGCTTTTCAAAAACGATGAATCTCGAAAACATTCTTACGTTTCTTAAAAATATTTTTTCCTTCGATGAGGCCTATCCGCTCCTGTTTACACAGTTCTATTTTTGGGCATTCTTCGCCATCGTCTTTGCCTTTTTCGCCCTGCTGAAAAACAAGATTCTTCTGAGAAACACCTATCTGTTTTTTGTAAGTCTCTTTTTCTACTATAAAACCTCCGGCTCGTTCGTTGCTATTTTATTAATAATAACCCTATTGGGCTTCTTCTTGGCTCGATGGATGGGCAAGTCGGAGCGTACGGGCGTACGGAAGTTTCTGCTGGCCACGGGCGTGGTCATCAACCTGTTTGTTCTCTTCTACTTCAAGTATGCCTACTTCTTTGTGGATGCCGTCAACACGCTGTGCCACACTGATTTTGTCGTGGTAAACTATTTTGCCCTTTGGGCAAACGAACTGACCGCCACCGCCCATTTTGACGTGGGCAAGATTCTGCTCCCGGTGGGAATATCGTTCTATATCTTCCAAAGCATCAGTTATTTGGTGGATGTTTACCGCCGTCAGGTGGAGCCGATTGCAAATATCCTGAATTTTGGCTTTTACGTTAGCTTTTTCCCAGGTTTGGTGGCGGGTCCGATCATCCGTGCCAGCCAGTTCGTGCCGCAGCTTTACTGTAAATATTTTCTTTCGCGCCGCCAGTTCGGCATCGCCCTCTTCTGGATCCTCAACGGACTGATTAAGAAGATCGTAATGAGCGACTACCTCGCGGTGAACTTCGTGGACCGTGTGTTCGACAATCCCGTCCTCTTCACCCCGTTTGAGAATTTGTCCGCGCTGTTCATCTACTCCCTGCAGGTCTATGCCGACTTTTCCGGCTATACCGACATCGCCATCGGTGTGGCGATGCTGATGGGCTTTTACCTGCCGCAGAACTTTAATTCGCCGTACAAGGCGACCAACGCCGGCAATTTCTGGAAACGGTGGCATATTTCGCTGTCCAACTGGCTGAAAGACTACCTTTACATTCCGCTCGGCGGCAACCGCAATTCCACGGCGGCCACCTACATCATCATCGTCTTCCTCGGTGTGGTGGCGGTTTTGGTGTCGGGGAGCCTCATTCTGGCCTACATTCTGGCTGGATTGGCGGTCGTTCTTGCTATGATTGCCCTTATCTTTCCCGCTTCGCGGAAAAAGATTTCCACCAACATCAACAACATGGACACGATGCTGTTGGGCGGTTTCTGGCACGGGGCAAGCTGGAACTTCATCATCTGGGGTGGCCTGAACGGCTTGGGTATTCTGGTTTATAAGTTTTGGAAAAGCTTGAAATACTATTGGCGGACGTTGGCGGCGTTTGTCCCGTTCGCGGCATGCCTGATTGTCAACCATTTCGCGCCAGCACCGATCTGGCGTATCGGTTGTGTATGGTTGGGCGTGATTTTCTTCGGAACGATAGTGAAGCATCTTTATACGCTGATTGCGCCGAAGCGGGACATTCCGTGGTTAGATCGTGCGTGGGGCATCCTCCAAACCTTTGTCTTCATTTCGTTCACCCGTCTGTTCTTCCGTTCCGGCTCGAATCTGGACCCGGCGGTGGCCAACGAAACGGCGTGGAACACGGCCAAGGCGATGGTGGGGCAGATCGGGGCCTCTTGGGATTTCTCCCTCATTCCCGATATTTTGTCCACCTATCTGTATGTGTTCATCATGTTCGGGGTGGGGATGCTCATCCATTGGCTGCCCGACAAATGGAAACGCTGGTACCGGTACAACTTCGCCGTCCTTCCCATCTGGGTGCTGCTCATCATCGTTGTGGTGACGGTATTCCTTTTGTACCAGTTTGTTACCGCCGATTTGCAGCCGTTTATCTATTTCCAATTCTAAAAGGGAAACAGGCTTTTTGGGGATAAAAAATCCCGTCGCACTTTCGCATTTTTTTATTATTTTTGCGCCCGCTTTTTATGACCGTCAATGTCCACTATACTATGACGTTCCTACAAAACAGACCAAACGAACCTACTACTTTATACCTCATACCTTTCACTCTCTACCCTACAAACTTGATGAACTTGACAAACTTGATGAACTTTATAAACTTTCAAACCGATAATAAATAAATCATAATTTAAATCAATACAATGGATTTCAGTTTATCAAAAAAAGAACAGTTGTTCCTGCAGATGATTCGCGAATTTGCAGTGAACGAAGTCAAGCCGCTGGCTGCGGAAGTTGACGAAGAAGAGAAATTTCCGATCGA
>JAEEQA010000016.1 GCA_016285085.1 Bacteroidales bacterium | reverse complement strand
ACTATATTTTTCATGAAACTGCAATGAATGTGGTCGGATTTACGCGTGACAGCGACGGCCTATTCCGCATCATTCTTACCCAGCCTTACGTGAATTGTCTCCGCTTGGCGACAAAGAAGGAGATTGATAATATGGTCGCAGCAAAGGGATTTCACGACAATTGGAACGGGCAGGGAGTAAATTATATTTCGGATCGACTTGCGCTCGAAGATATGCATCCCGCCAATGTGTTCATTGACAAAATAACAGATAGTCCCATTTGTATTGACTGCATAGTGAAATTCGTAACTGCACCAAGTCTCCCCGCCGACATCAAGGGCATTGTGGACGAATACCGCAACATGGAGTAATCTCCTGTTAGGTTTCAGAACGAAGAACCCCCGCTGAAAAGCGGGGGTTCTTATTTATTAGTAACCATTTTTTTGCTACTTTTGCCTGCGAAAAATACTTTATCCCATGAATAGTTATTCGTCAGTCAAAAACGTCATCGTTTTTCTCCTTTGTGCGATGGTCTGCACAGGCGCTTTTGCACAAAAAGTTACCGAACGTCCTGCCGTTATCTCCAAAGAAACCCATCTGTATGGCGGAACGTATGGCGCGCGCCTCATCTCCAACGAGCCAGACCGATTCTATATGTACCTCTTCCCGAAATTCAACGGGTGGAATGCATTGAAGCACAGGATTGCCATCTACGACAAGACATCGCGAACCATCTCTTACAAGTCCCTCAATCTCGAGGATGACCAGGATTTCATCTCCACCTTCGGTACCGGAGACTATTTCTTCGCCGACTACCTGAACAACTCCAGAAAAACCGGCTGCACCTACGGCACCGCCCGGCTTGCCAAGGACAAGGGCGGGGCATTGGAGCCGACCCCCGTTTTTTCATTGAAAAAAGGGTGGATGAAGGGTATTTCACTGACATCCCCCGATGGCAAAATGCACGCTACCGTACTTAAAGCCGACATTAGGAAGGAGTCGTCCCGTTTCTATGTGTATGTGTATGATATGGACGGAACAGAGGTTTACCACAAAGCGGTTATTCCTTCAATCAGCGGAAATCACATGCAGTTTGAGGGGGCCTTCCTTTCAAATACGGGGGAAGTGGCCATACTGGTCACCAGCTTCCAGGTGGATAGCAAAGGCCCTGTCTGTTTCCAGTCCATTTTTTCAGCTGTCGGTTGGGTTCAGTCCATGAAAGCCAGAAACACCTCTTTGCACCTTGCCATCGTAAATGATGAGGAAATCATTCAAAAACAGATTCCCCATTTCTCCTTTGGCGACATTCATTCCGCTGATATCGTGGGACTTAAAAACGGGAATTATTTCATCGGCGGCTATTATGGTCCGGATCCGTTCACTCCCACCACCGGATATTTCTCCTGCCTGTTCGACCGCAAATCCGAAGAGCTTGAGGGAACATACCACTACCGCCTGCCCGCTGAGCAGCTCACACGCACGGATGGCTGCTCCCAATTCTTTACCCTGGCAAACAAGATCTATGAACTGGACAATGGACAAATCGTCATGCTTGGCGAAAATTGTGCCATCTGTATCAGGAATGTAATGAATAGCACCATTTATAGATGCATCGCCGGCGACATCGTGTACCAAACGTTCGATCAAACAGGAGAAGGCGGAGAAAGCCAAGTGATACGCAAACTTCAGGGATACGCACGTTACCAGTCAATGCAGCGGCGTACAAGCGAATATTTTGCATTCTCATATAACTTTAAGGATTTGGGTCTTTCGTTTTCCTCTTTCCGAAAGGGCAACGACATCTACCTGCTGTACAACAACAGTCTTTCGCCGGATGATATGTTTTATTTGAATAATAATATGGGTTATGTAGATTTTGACAACAGTAGGAATCTATGCGTGAGACTTGCCAAAATTTCCCCCAACAGTGAAGTGGAGCGAGAATCCGTCATGAAGTGCGACACACGGAGAAACTTCCTCTTAAACCTTTGGCTTGTGGATGACGAGGAGGTCTATTTCAGCACCCTCGCACATAAATCGTATATCATCGAGAGTTTCTCCACGGCTACTGGAAACGACTAATATTCTGAGCTTCTGAGTTAACAACCCTTCGTACGGTCCATGGCCGTCTCACCCCCGCCGACATCATAGTCACCTACATCATCGCTAAAGCGGCGGCGGCGGCGTCCGTCAGCGTGTCGCGAACACTCATCGGGCGCTTGGCCGAACCTGCCACGAAAATGCCGTCCACGGAGGTGAGGTTGTCGTTGGTGTGAGGACCTTGCGTGGCGATGAAACGGTAGTCGCCGGCAATGCCGCACCGCTCGGCCAGCGTGCGCGTGCCCTGCGACGGCTCCATACCCGCCATCAGCACCAGGAGGTCGGTGGTCATCTTCAGCGGCTGCCCGATGAGCGTGTCCTCCGACTTGATCTGCACCCGCCCGTCGAACGTGGCAGATGCCTCGGAAATGCGGCCTCGCACGAAACGGATGTCGTACTTCTCCTGCGCCTCGCGGTACATCTCCTCGAAGCCTTGTCCCCACATGCGGAGGTCCATATAATAAATGTATATCTCGGCATCGGGAATCATCTTCCGCACCTCGATGGCCTGCTTCACCGCCGTCACGCAGCAAACCTTTGAGCAGTAATGGTTTCCGGACTTCTCGTCCCGAGAACCCACGCATTGCAGGAACACCACTCGCTTCGGAAGTTCCCCAATAAACGTGGAAATCTGCTTGTGTCGGATCATTCGCTCCAAATCCAGCGAGGTGATGACCCCTTTGTAGATTCCGTAACCGAGTTCCTCCTTGCGGTGCGCGTCAAACAGGGTGTAACCTGTTGTAATCAACACAGAATCAGCGATATATGTTTTTCCGTTTTTGTCCACTAATTTGAATTCCTCGTTCTCTTTCTTGATGTCCACGATCTCGGTATCGCAGGTGAGGCGGATTTTGTCGTTCAGAAGTTTGGCGTTGAGTTTGTCGGCCAGTTCCTGTGCCGGTGAGAAATCGGGAAACAGGTAGGCCTTGTCCAAAATGTTGGAAAGCGTGTTGGATGATTTTTCAAAAAGTTGGATTTCATTTCCGTTCTTGGCAAGGATAGAGGCGGCTTCAATACCTGCCGGCCCCGCGCCGACGATTGCTATTTTTTTCATTATGTATAGGTTTGATTATTCGAATTTTATTGCAGAAATGGTGGTTACTTTTTTTGATACGAAATTGGCCGGAATCAACAGCACAAGCATACAGATGAGAAGAATGCCAAGATTGACCAGCAAAATAACGGGAATGTTGAAGTGGATGGGAACGTACGGAACATAGTACGAGCTCGGATCCAACTTGATGATATGTAGATAGTTTTGTAGAAGACAAAGTCCCACACCCACGGCGTTGCCGATAAGCATCCCTTTCACGATCACGCGCAATCCAATGAATAGGAACACGTTCTGCACCCGTTGAGTGGTCATCCCCATCGCCTTGAGAATGCCGATGGTAGAGGTTTGTTCCAGAATGATGATGAAAAAGGTGGAGATGAGGGTGACGATGCAGATGAAGATGGTGATGCACAGCAGCACTACCACGTTGGTGTTGAAGAGGTCGGTCCATTGGAAAATGGCGGGATAGAGTTCGCGGATGGTTTCGGCTTTCAGCTTATAGCCGATTCGGTCGTTGACAAATGCGCCGACTTCGTCGATTTTGTCGTAGTCGCGGATGAGGATTTCGATGCCGCCCACATAGTTGCTGTCCCAGCCGTTGAGTTTCTGCACGTGGCGCAGGTCGGCGAGGACGAACTTGCCGTCGTATTCCGGCATTCCTGTCTCGTACAGTCCGTCAAGGCGGAAGCGGCGCTGCATCGGCGGATCCTGTACAAAGTAGGCATACACCTTGTCGCCGATTTGCAGTTGAAGTTTCCGGGCCATCGCCGCCGACATCACGACACCGTTGGTGACGGTGTCGGAGGAAACGTCAATCGGAGTGCCCGCCACCATGCTTTCCCGGAAATGCTGCCACGAAAAGGTGGAGTCGATGCCCTTCAGCACCACTCCTTCCACTTGGTCGGCGGTCTTGATGACCGCCACCTTCGTGGAAAAGTACTGGAAGTTGGTGATGTCGGGATTCTGCTTCAGCTCTTCAAGGAAAGGCTGGTTTTTGTCGAACGGCCGCGGGTCGTATGAATAGTTGAGGTCATAGTTGGAGATGCGGATGTGCGAGCCCATGTCAATGACCTTTTTTTCAATGGCCTGCCGGTATCCTGAAGTGATGGACAGGGCTAAGATGACGATAATGAGGCAGATGGAAATACCGATAACCGACAACCGTACAATTGGGCGGGTCGATGCACTGTCGCCGGCGTGGAGCAGCCGGCGCGAAAGCTGGTATTCAATCCTTGCCATGAAAAGCTAAAACTTGTAGTTGACGCCGACGCGGATGTCCATGATGCCGCGGACATTCTGCGGGTCATAGACCGAAAAGAGGAAAACGGTATAGACAGATAAGTCCGTTCCGATGTCCTGCTTGTAGCCCGGTCCGAGGAGGATGCCGTGGGCAGAGGGGCGTTCGTGCACCCCCTTGAAAAGCGGGTCGCCGACGAAGGGATAGTTGACTGGGAAACTGAGCACTTCATACTCCGCATGAAGTATCAGACGTTGCCAGACATAACCCTCTACAAATACGTTGCCGCCCACAATATGCTGAAGGGTCTTGATACCAGAGATGGGGTTCTTGTAGTAGGTCAGCTGGTAGGTGCCGCCGATGCCAAAACACAGGAAGTCCACGCCGGGCAGAATGCCGATGTGTGGGGAAATCTGCATATCCAGGACATTGCCGGCCACCTGAAAGCCGATGTTGCCACCGACAATGAATTTTAGCTTACGGTTGGTGGTGTCGGGACCTTTTTGTGATGATTTTGTTCCCGCTAACAGGCTCTTCGGAATCGGCACATTGTTTTGCGCCGTAAGTCCAAAACTGAGAAAAAGTAGGATGAGTATAGTTGCAATCTTCTTCATAATCAGTGTTTTGATTCTGAAATCGGACTAAATAAACTTTCTTCTGACCAGATCGCAAAGCGTAAGGTATGCCGAAGACGAGGTGTCCCAGAAATAGAATTTTTTCATGATGTCCATTTCGTTGAAGGCTTCCTCAAGGCTGTTGCAGCGGTTCAGTTTCTGGATGGCCATCCCGAATTCTTCGCCTTTTCCGCGGAATAACTCTTTGATGAACAAAAATTTATCATTTATGTTGATGGATTTTGCGAGGTCTTGTACTTTTCGGTTTTGGAAGCTGCTGGCAATGGAATTGTCTTCTTTCTGTTCCATCAGCAAGTCGTTGAGCGAGCGGCGCGGTTCGGGTTTGGCGTGCTCTGCCGGCTCTTCAGGGAAAAGAGATGGCTGCGGGACGTGGATTACCGGTTCTGGCCGCTCTTCTTTGCGAGGTGTGGGCGTTTCCACAGGTTTTGACAGGAAGTCAAGGATATCGTCTTCAAGCTCCGGTTCCGGCTCGATGACGGGTTCCGGTTCGGGTTCAATGGACACTTCCGGTTCAACGATGGGCTCGGGTTCTTTCTCTGTCACGGGCTCCGGGGCGAAGGCCGTGTCAAAAATCGGTTCCGGCTTGAGCATGGTCTCTGGCTCAACTTCAGATGTTGGTTCGATGGCGGGTTCGGAAGTTTCAGCAGGCTCAGGTTCGCTTGTCGGCCGGCACTCGACCACTACGGGTTCGACAACGGGCGTGGATTCTGCAACAGGTTCGGGTTCTGCGACTGGTGCAGGCTCAACAACAGGTTTTGGTTCTGCGACCGTGTCGGGTTGGGCGACGGGCGCAGGTTCAATAATGCTTTCTGTGCGGAGCTTCAGTACCGCGAGGTAGGCGTCACGCAGATGCTGCAGGATGATGTCCCGCTCGATAGGGGAGATGTTTTTCGTATTTTCAAGAATAAAATTCAGATTTTCAACAATTTGTTGAAGCTCGTCCCGCAGGGGTGCATCTTGTTCAAAATTATTCATTTGATAGGGTGTTTTGCTATTAAAGTTTTTATAAATTTGCCTTCCGCAAAAAGCGGTCAAAATTACAACATTTTTTTCTATTAATAAAACTAAAAATGTTCTTAGAAAATAAAGCGAACCGGAATCTCAAAAGAGGATGGATAGAAGTGGTTTGTGGCTCCATGTTTTCGGGAAAAACGGAGGAATTGTTGCGACGCATCAAGCGCGCCACCTTCGCCAACCAGCATGTGGAGCTTTTCAAACCGGCCATCGATGTCCGATACGACGAGGAAGAGGTGGTGTCGCATGACGCAAACTCCATGCAATCGACACCGGTGCACAATTCGGCGGAAATCCTTCTGTATGTGAATATGGAAACGGTGGAGGTGGTCGGCATCGACGAGGTGCAATTCTTTGATGATGGTGTGGTGGATGTTTGCAACCAGTTGGCCAACAATGGGATACGGGTGATTGTGGCGGGATTGGACATGGACTATTCGGGAAAACCGTTCGGCTGCATGCCGAAACTTTTGGCCGTGTCCGAGTACGTCACCAAAACACATGCCATCTGCGTGAAATGCGGCGACCTGGCGCAGTTTTCACACCGCCTCGTGGCCAGTGACCGCCAGGTGCTCCTGGGCGAGAAGGACAGTTACGAGCCCCTCTGCCGCCACTGTTACAATGAGGCCGTAGAGGGTTCTTCTGGCTTATAAAGTTCATCAAGTAAAACTTTATAAACTTGCCCCCATCCAAACTTGATAAACTTGTAACTTTTTTTGTACTTTTGCCGCCTTGTTTAATCAGAATAAACCAATATGAAAAAGTATTTGATTTCCGCCGTTGTCTTGATTCTTTTTGCCGTGTGTTTTTCTTCCTGCATAAAGAAAAAATGTGTATGTGTTGTCACGCGTACCACAGCCAGCACATCCGACACGAAAACGTATGATATGGGGAAAATGGATGAAAAAGACTGTCAGGAATATACCGGCGTTATCAAGGATGGTGACGGTGTGTCGCGCACGCTCAACTGCGCCTTGGAATAGGATTTATTCCCCGATATTGTAAAAATACTGATTGACCTTCTCCTTGTAATAATAGTTGAGGTTCGCCGGCACCGACTGTAGCATTTCGGTCTGTTGTTGCGTGCGACGGTCCATGTTCCACTCTTTGGGCGGGTTGGGGTTGCGGATTTCGCGGCCTTCGGTGCTCTCCCGTTTCTCCTCCTGTTCTCGCTGCTGCTGTGCACGCTCGCTTTCCAGCATGCGGGTTTCAATCTTCTTCTGCCTGTTGATGGTCTGGGCATTGATGATGCGGTTGACGAGGTCCTTTTCCGTTTGCTCCATCTCCTTGATCATTTGGTCGATGGATTTGTCCCCAACTCCATTTTGCGATTTCAGTTCGTTCTGGTAATCCTGCATCATTTTGCGTATGGCCTCCTGTTGCGCCGCCATACGCGCCAGTTGCTCGCTGACGGACTGTCCGCCGGGTTTCTGCCCCTGCTGCTGTCCCTGCTCCATTGAGCGTTTCAGCGCCTCCATCTGGCGGTTCAGCTGCTGCTGGAGTTCCCGCGCGGTCTTGGCTTTGCCTTTGCCTCCCGGCTTGTTGCACGACCCGTTTCCGCTCTTCTTGTTCTTGCAGTTTTTGCACTCGTTCTTTTTCTGCTGCATCTCCGTCATCGACTCGGCCAGCATCAGCGACAGGTTGTTGATGCTGGTCATCGCAAACTGCTGGTCGCTGAGCGCCTGCTTCTGACGGCGTTCGGTCAGGTTGCTGATGGCTGCCGACATATAGTTGTCAATCTTTGTGATCTCGGTCTGTATGAAAGGCTTGACGGAGCTCTGACGACGGGCAAGGGCATTCAGCGAGTCGGAAATCATCTGCATGTTGTCCTTTAAGGTATGCTGTGCGCGCTGAACATCGGTGAGCCGTGACGAACCAATTGCCAACTTGCTTAAGAACTGCATGTTGCTTTCCTGGTTGAAGGAAATCTGTACCAGATTGTCCAAAATCTGACGCAGACGCTCAATGTCCTCGCTAAGATTCTCCTCCTCGTTTTCCAGCATGTTCATCTCCATCTGGTCGGCCATCTCCTCCATCTTTTCTCCGGCATCTTTCTGGCTTTCAGACGCTTTGCTCCGGTTGTTCTTGTTGAGGGCATCCTTGCTGTCGCGCATGTCCTGTTCAATCTGCTTTTGCAGTTTTTCGGTGTTCACCAACTTGTTGGGATCTTCCAGTTCCTTATTGAGTTTTTGCAGATCCTGCAGGTCCTTTTTCAATTCATTGTACTTGTTTTCAATGTTCTGCTGTTTTTGAAGAAGTTCGTTTTTGTCGATGTTTTTCTGCTCGCTTTGTTTCGACAGTGCCTTTTGCTCCTCGGAAAGTTTTTTCGTCTTCTCGATGATGTCGCTGTATTTCTTTTCGAACTCCAGCTGTTTGTATAGTTCCAGTTGCTGGTCGAGGGCTTTGTTCAGGTCCTCCGTGTTGTTCTTCATCTGCTTCATGGCCTTCTGGACATCCTCCTTCTTGGTGGCGTCGTTCATCATCTGCTGGAGTTTTTCCATCAGTTGCTTGATTTCATCCGAGAGCACATCATCCATGCGTTTTTGCAACTCCTGCTGTTTCTTCAGGATGTTTTCGGGGGTGTCTTTGAACTGGTCTTCCAGCATGTTCTGCTGTTCCTGGTTCTTCTTCAACTCGTCAATCTGCTGTTTCAGTTCTTGATACTTTTCAAGAAGATCCTCCATTTTTTTCTTGTCCTGCCACGTCATTTCCTTGTTCTGGAGCATCTGTTCCTGCAGCTTGGCAATGTCCTTCATCAGCTGTGCCGATTCCTGGATCAGGTCCTCCATTTCCGACTTGGCCTGCTGGCTGCTGGTTTTCAGCTCCTCGTCAATCTCTTTCTGGGTGCGTACGCGGAAGGTCTGGGAGGTGGAACGTGCCGATTTCGCACCGTTAACACCGTCATTGTCAAACACTTCAAAGTAATAATCCACCCGATAGCCTGGGTCGAGTTGGAGGAGGCCGGCATCAAAGTAGTAGTAGAAGTCCTGCACCGTTTGCTGGTGGTTGATGGGAATGTCCACGGTTTTGCCTGTCTCCAGGGCGTGGTTCTCATCGTCGTACTTGGAATAGACGAAGCGGGCCTTGGTGAACCCGTAGTCGTCTTTGATGTTGCCTTTGAAGTAGATGCGGTCGGGCAGCACCGAGTCGGCCTGGCTTTCGACCATGATTTCGGGGTATTGGTCGGGGATGACGCTCAGGGCGTGCTTCAGTGTGTCGCGGCTGGCACAGAAACGGTTGCGGTTGACAATGGCATACGGGAAGGAGGTCCGTGCCACGTATGACACCTTGTAGATATCTTTTTCTGCGGTGACCTCGTTGGTCTTGTCGGGCAGGATGAACGACAGGATGTCGGTGTTCCGGGTGGAGAACGTCCATGTAACCGTGGTGCCGTCAGGCACGGTGGCGTCACCGTTGTTGTCGATGACCTCGTCGTTCTTGTTGAGGTACGGCGGGTAGTGCAGGGTCATCGAGAAGCTGAGAATCACAGGCTTCGGAAGCACCTTCAGTACAAACTCCGGCGAGGTGACCTCCTCGGTATAGACCGAAAACTTGGTGTCGGTCTGCAGGTTCTTGAATGTGTATGAAAATTCCGATTTCTCCGTTTTCGACAGCTGGAAATTCTTGTTCCCGTAAGCAATGTAAACGGTGGTGGGAAGTTCGTCGCCCTCCACCTTTACATTAACCGTAAATTCCTCATTTTGAAAGGTCTGCAACTCGTCGTTTTGAATTTCGAAACGGTAGGGTGCCGGTTTCTCATAGACCACATCGTGGTTGACGATACGCTTGGGGGATTCTGTAAACACCTCATTTTTTACGATAAAGATGAGGATAAAGAGGAATACGGGAATCAGTCCCCACTTGAGGTATTTGGCGGTATTCCGGAACGGGATGGCGGCGGTGAACTTGAACGGCTTGATGTCGTCGATTTTGGTGTCGATGGCGGCGGAAATCAGTTCGTAGCTCTTGTAGTCGCCCTCTTCCGCCATTGTTTCCAACTGGAAGATGTTGAGGAGTTTGTCGTCAATTTCAGGGAAATGCCTGCCGATGATGCCGGCAATCTGTTCCTTGGTCAGCTGCTTGCCGAGGCCGAGAATCTTGGCGACAGGAATGAGGATGTAGAAAACGAAGGTCAGCAGGAAAAGGCCGATGTAGGAATAGAAGAGCACGCTGCGGACGGTGGTGCTGAAATAGGAGAAGTATTCAAGCACCGAGTAGATAATGAAGACAAGCAGGGTGATGAACACGAAAAGGATGGCGCCCCGCAACAGTTTGTTGAGGTAATATTTGCGGACGAACTCCTTGATTTTCTGCTTGATGAATTCCTGATTATTGTTCATTATTGGCAGTCTCCTGTAGTCGGGTGATGTTGTAGAAGGTTTCTTTCTGCTTTCTGAAATAGCTCAGCAGCATTTTGTTTTTGCCGTAAATTCTCCGTGTGAAGAAGTGGCGGTAGAAGCCGCCGCTCATTTTGTTGAGCTTTTTTCTTCTTTCAAAGGTCTTTCCGAGGGCGAGAAGTCCTTTCTTGGGTGGCTTGCAAAGTTCCAGCTCTTTGATCAACAGGTCGGTGAAAGGGATCTGGACGGGGCACACTTGATCGCAGTTGCCACACAGGACGGCATGGGAGGAGAGGTGACCCGACTGTCGGTGCGCCTCGAAGCAGTTGGCGCGGACGAGCCCGATGGGGGTGTAGTCGTTGGTGTACTGGTAGGCGGGGCATACGGTTTTGCACTGGCCGCAGTCGATACAATAGAGGGCGCTGCGCAAAAAGTTGTCCTGCAATATGTTGGTCACGCCGTTATCGTACAGGAAAACGGTAATTTCAACAGGAGTGCGGGTGACTTTCTCTCCGTCCTGACTGATATTCTCGTTGATCATCTGGAACGGCGCATTCAGCAGTTTCAGGTCTTGGGGGAGGAATTTCCGGTTTTGGTAATAGGAGCGGAGGTAGAGGATGAGTTCGAGGTCGGTGGCCTTGCTGACGAGCTTGCTGATGTCGAGCAGGACATAGATGGAAGGGGCGGAGTTGAAGCAGTTTTTGCTTTTTTTGTCGTAAAAGGCAAGGGTGCCGGTTTCCACGATGCCGAAGTCAGCTTGGGTGAAGAGGATATGGGGGCGGATGCGCTGGTTTTCCACATCGGCGATAGACACTTTCTTTATGCGGCTGCTGTTGAACCCTTCCGGGACGGTGGGCAGGTCGAAGCAGACCTTTGTGTTCATTTTGCCGGGGAGGATCTGATAGACCATCTCCACGAGATCGTCTTCAGTGGAGGCCCAATAGACCTTGAAGTTCTTGGCTTGCAGCTTTTTCTCGAAAGATATGAGCTGGTTTTCCATATCTTCGATATAGTTGTGGCGGGCGGCGAAGGCGCACGTCTTGATGTAGTCGATGTCGAAATTGGTGGGAGCTTCCATACTACCGGGTGTTGATTTTTTCCACGCGGCGGGCGTGGCGTCCGCCCTCGAAGGGGGTGTTGAAGAAGGTTTCCACGATGGCGAATGCTTCCTCTGCGGGGATGAAACGGGCGGGCAGCACCACCACATTGGCATTGTTGTGCTGGCGTGCGAGGGCGGCGATTTCAGTGTTCCAGCAGAGGGCTGCACGCACGTCTGCATGCTTGTTGGCCGTCATTGCCACGCCGTTTCCGGTGCCGCACAAAAGCACGGCGCGGGCCTCCGGTGACTGCGCCACCATCTCGGCCAACGGGTGCGCATAGTCGGGATAATCCACACTTTCGGAAGAGTGGGTGCCCAAATCCTCCCAGTCAAATCCAGCGGAAAAATGGTGCTTTATGGCTTCTTTCATCTCATAACCGGCATGGTCGGATGCAATATATACTTTCATTTTCATACAATTTTTCAAAGTTCGCAAAAGTACAACTTTTTTTCTATTCAAAGATTGGTTTTTCTGACAAAAATAAGTTGTATTTTTGCACCCCTAAATTTAAGATCAAGAAATATGAAAATTGCTATTGTGGGCTCCGGTTATGTGGGCCTCGTTACGGGAACCTGCCTGGCCGATGTGGGTTGCGAAGTGTGCTGTGTCGATGTGGACGAACAGAAGATTGCGAAGTTGAAACGTGCGGAATCGCCCATCTATGAGCCGGGTTTGGATGAACTTCTGAAAAACAACATTGAGAAAAAACGCCTCTCTTTCACCACCTCCCTCGAATCGGTGATCGACAGTGTGGACATCGTTTTTTCCGCTGTCGGCACACCGCCCGACGAGGACGGAAGCGCCGACCTCCGCTATGTGCTGGAAGTGGCCCGCACTGTGGGTCGTTCGATGAACCACTATATCCTGCTTGTCACCAAAAGCACCGTGCCCGTCGGGACGGCGCAGAAGGTGAAAACAGCGGTCCGCGAGGAGCTGCAGAAACGCGGCGTGGACATTCCCTTCGATGTGGCCTCCAACCCGGAGTTCCTGAAGGAGGGCGACGCCATCGACGACTTCAAGCGCCCCGACCGCATCGTGGTTGGTGTGGAGTCGCAGCGCGCTGAAGAACTCCTGCAGGCCCTCTACCGCCCCTTCGTCATGAACGGACACCCCATCATCGTCACCGACATCGCCTCCGCCGAGATGATCAAATACGCGGCCAACGCCATGCTCGCCACCCGCATCAGCTTTATGAACGACATCGCCAACCTTTGCGAAAAGGTAGGCGCCAATGTCAACATGGTGCGGCGCGGTATCGGCAGCGACACCCGCATCGGCAGCAAGTTCCTCTATGCCGGCATCGGCTATGGCGGCTCCTGCTTCCCCAAGGATGTGAAGGCACTCATCCATACCGCCGATGACAACGGCTGCTCCCTCGACCTGCTGAAGTCGGTGGAGGCCGTCAACGAACGGCAGAAACAGGTGCTGTTTAACAAGTTTTATGACTTCTTCAAGGGTGATGTCGCCGGAAAGACCGTCGCAATGTTGGGACTTTCATTCAAGCCCAACACCGATGATATGCGTGAAGCCCCGTCTTTGGTATTGATTGACAAGCTGTTGAAAGCAGGATGCACGGTGCGGGCCTACGATCCCGTGGCAATGGGCGAGTGCCGCCGCCGTATCGGAAACAGCATCACCTACTGCACCGATGTTTACGAAACGCTGCAAAACGCCGACGCCCTCTTCGTCGTCACCGAATGGTCGGAGTTCAAGATTATGGACTTCAAGCGGCTTAAGAGTGAAATGAGGCAGGCGGTCATCTTCGACGGGCGCAACATCTACAATGCCGGCGAGGTTGCCGCCAACGGCATCCCCTATTTCCCGATCGGATACAGAGGTTAAGAAAAGTTTGGATTTTTGAAGTCGAGACGCGCCACGGCACGCCTCGACTTCATCGTTTTTACTCCTCGATCTGCCGGATGATTTCATCGCAGGTGTCGATGACTTTCCGGTGCATCCGAAAACCGATGACCATGCCGATGGCGCCGCCCACGGCAAGAACCACCACGGTGAACAGGGCCTCCTGCCATGACTTGCTGTTGACGGACATCTCAATAGCGTACCATACAAACCACACGGCAAACAGGGCAATGCCGTATTTGAGCCAGCTGCGGTAATTCTCTTTCAGCTTCTTGGCGGTTTTGGCCACCGTCAGCAAATCGCTGTTCAACGTCTTGCTGTTCAGGTTTTTGTGGTATTTCCAGGTAAAGACGTCGCAAACGAGCATAATCACAATGGTGCCGATGGAGAACCAAAGGGAAAGGCCGTATTGCGGGAAGTAGAAGAGGGCCATCAGGATGACCAGAACAGAGGCGGCCACACTGATCCATGCATTGCTGTTGATGGTGCGGGCCTTGTGCTTCATGACATTCCGCAGCACCTCCTCGCTGACAATGTTCTCCTTTTCCAACTTGTTCTTCAAGATTGCGGCTTGTTCGCGCAGTTCCTCTAACGGCTGGGTGTTTTCAATGTTCTCCATGGCTAAATTTCTTTGGTTTCTGACATTTGGATTAATTTCTGTTTGATTCTCAATAATTTGACGGAAACGTTTTTGACGGAAATACCGATGATGGCGGCGATTTCCTCATAGCTGAGGTTGTCAAGCCAGAGCAGCACGAGAGCGCGTTCCATCAGGTCGAGGCGGTTGATGCGGCTGTAGAGCTGCTGAATCTGGCGGGATTCGTGGTCGTCGTTGGTGAAGAGGTCGGAGGCCATGTCCAGCGACACCTTTTCGCCATGCCGTTTCTTTTTCCGTTCCTCGGAAATGCAGGTGTTGAGCGCCACCCGCCAAATCCAGGTTTCCACTTTGGCTTCGCCCCGGAAGTTGTCGAAACCCTTCCAGAGGTTGACCAGCGTGTCCTGAAACAAGTCGTTGACCTCATCCGTGTCTTTCGAAAACATGTAGCACACGGTGTAGATGGTGCTCTTGTGCTTCCTCACGACTTTTTCAAATTCAAGTTCCTTGTTGTCCATTTTTTAAGAATCAATACGTCCATTAGACGTTGAAAAAAAGAAATCACTACATTTTTTTATAAAAAAACTCCCGCCTCATCCGAGCACGGGAGTATCTCTATTCTCTATTCACTACTCACTACTCACTAAACACTATTCACTACTCACTATACCCTATTCACTATATACCCTATCCCCTCACAATCCTAGTGCCGCAGGCGGGATTGCCCAGCTGGCCGGCTTCGGTGATGATACACTCGGCACCGCCGCTCTCCACGAAATAGATGGCGGCACGGATTTTCGGAGCCATCGAACCTTCGGTAAAATGGCCTTCCTTCAGGTATTGCTTTGCCTCCGCCACGGTGATGGTGTCGAGGGCTTTCTCGTTGGGTTTCTTGAAATTGAGGTACACTTTCGGCACATCGGTGAGGATGTAGAATTCGTCGGCGCCAATCTCCACGGCCGTGAGGGCGGACGCCAGATCCTTGTCGATGACGGCCTCCACGCCGTAGGTGTAGCCGTCGCGGACCACCACGGGGATGCCGCCGCCGCCGACGGTCACAACGATGTTGCCGGCTTCGGCCAGCTGCTTCACGATGTCGATGTTGGCCACGCGGAGCGGTTTCGGGGAGGCCACGACCTTGCGCCAGCCGTTTCCTTTCGGGTCTTCGCGGAAAATCGCGCCCGTTTCAGCGGCATACTCTTCAGCTTCTTCTTCCGTGTAGTATGGACCTACCGGCTTGGTCGGGTTCTTGAACATCGGGTCCTCGCCGTTCACCTCCACCTGCGTCACCAGCGTGACCACATTCTTTTTCAGGTTCTCCTTGACAAAGATGTTGCGGAAACCCTGCTCGATGAGGTAGCCGATGGAACCCTGCGTTTCCGAAACACAGAAATCCATAGGCATGATTGGGAGATCGAAGCTCTTGTTTCCCGCCTCGTGCTGCAACATCACGTTGCCCACCTGCGGACCGTTTCCATGACCAATGACAATATTATAGTTCTGTTTCAACAATCCCAAAAGGGATTCACAGGTTTTCGTAACGTTCTGAATCTGTTCCTGATAGGTTCCTTTCTGGCCGCTTCGCAACAAGGCATTTCCTCCAAAGGCGACCACTGCTAATTTTGCCATACGTGTTTCTTGTTTATCTTAATATGAGTCTGAATTTTGGGGCGGCAAAGATACAATATTTTTTGGATGCTGGCGGATACCTTCATAACTGGAAAAAAACTATTCTTTTTTGGATGAAATGTAAATAATAGTGTATTTTTGCAACCTTTTTTTGCGATGGATAAAATCAAAGTAGAAATATAAAACCAACGAAGATGAAAACGCCTGTGGTAAAAAATCTTGTTCTGGCTATTTTGTTCTTTCTTCCCTTGTGCGGCCTGTTCGCCCAAGTAACCGTGGACACCCTGTACTGGGGACCGGGACCGCAGGACGAGGAGGATTGCTGGGGTATGAAATATACGTGTGGAGAACCAACTGTCAAGCCCGACTCGGTGTTGTTATGCCTTATCACCAAGACAGACTCCAAGGAAGTCCCGATGGAGATTCACGCGTGGTCCAACGCCATGAGCCAGACTCCATTTCAAACCACCGCAAAACTGGACGCAACGATGGTAGAAGCTTTGACAGGAGGAATTGAAGACAGCCCCTGCCATGGTATGCCCTATGGGTGTGATGAAGTTTATTGGATAAATGACTCCAGTGCAAATATCGTCAAGATTGTTTTCAGTATGGCCGGGATGAATAGGGCTGACGCTTCTTATTCTTTTGAAAATGCAAAATTCGCCCTGTCGCTTCTTGACAAGGATGGGAATGTGTTGTTTGCCTCCAACGAGAGCCGCCGGCAAGATCCTCTCTTTCCGGACTATCAAGTTAAAGATGTTTTTAAAGAAAGTTTAATACATAACAGATTACGGTCATGGTCGTTGCATAGGAATTCTTCTTCGGAAATCATCATGCGGGTATGCCCTATAAGTGACTTGACAAGGGACACGCTGGTCAATGCCCATTCCATCAATATTGTCAAGAATTCCCTCCATTCTCCTTTATTTGACAAAATAGCTGTCGTGCGCCTCGACATCCTTCCTCCGGAAGAAAAATATGACCGTATCCTGTCCCAGATGGAACAGGTTCAGAAGCGAATAAAGAAATTGAGCAGGAGTGGCTCCCATAGCAAAGAGGATCTTGATTTTGTGAAGGACTTCCTGCTTGCTCCAAATTGTCTGTTGGAAGGAATGTACTCTGAGGATATCGCGGCGTGTGTCGACTATAATTTTACAGGAGGCCTTGATAACCAGTTGGCCTATTTTTGGTATAATGCCAATATGGAATACTTGGTTATTAGCTATTGGGAAACAGAAAGTCATTCAGGCCCCGATGCTACAATTTCAGAAATGTCCATGCTATTGTCTGATTTCAATTTCGGAATCGACAGTCTTGAAAACCAATACCGGTCGTCTGACCCAAATGTCCACCCTGCACCGTCCTTCATCACCGACAATCTGCTCCCGTTCACTCAAAAAGTACCTTCTTATCGGCAATACTGGCGGTTTGTGGAACTTGTCAATTCGTGGAAAGAACTGATAAAGCCGGCAATGGACATTTTGTCGGAAGAGGCTAAACAAGGCAACACGATTGCACAATTGCATACGGGTGTTGTCCTTGAAAACAGTGTTTTCTTGGTTTTTGCCTTAGGGAATTGGTTTGATTTCAAGGGAACATACGACACGCCGCTCCATTGGTATCTGATGGCGGCTCTTAACGGAAGCAAAGAAGGGGAAAAGTCATTGAAGAGATTGTTGGATACGGAAAATGAGGAAGCCGAAGAAGAGATGGTTAAATGGCGCGAATGGCTCGACTCTGGGCGCATCACGCTAGATACTTACAACAGAGCAAGATTCTTTCTGCAGCATTAATCGCCACCCGGCTGTACCGATATTGTCGTGCCCCCATCCATTCCCGCATCGTACTGCTCCGCCGCCTGCCGGTGTATTTCCTGCAGTTGCCGGGCTAAGGACGGCGGCTGCAAAATCTTGATGTTGTCGCCATAGCCCAACAGCACCCGTTCCAGCTCGTAGTTCATCACCACATTCATCGCGAAAGTGATGGAACGGTCCTTCTTGTGTCGTTCCAGTACCCGCTGGCTGCTGTGCAACGGCTTGGTGAGCACATACTGCGACTGCTCGCCCTTGACGGTGAAAATGATTTCCGAAGGCTTGTCCTGCAGCGACTTCGTCACCCCGATGACATCATCAAAGAAGGTGTCGGGATGGAAATCGGGCAGCGTCTCAATGGGTTCGCCGTAAGCCCGTTCAATGTTTTCGATGCGGTCGAGCGCCATGATGCGCAGGGCGTTCTTCCCTTTCACCTTGCCGAGCAGAAACCAGCGGTTGCGGTACTCCTTCAGAATGTACGGCGACACAATCAGCACTCGCGGCTGCCGTGCCGTAAAGGGCAGGTAGCTGATTTTAAGTGCTTTTTTCTCAATAATATATTGGTATAATGTGCGGATGTGGTTCAGCCCCTTCAGATGGTCGTTGCGCTCAAAGAAGATGACGGGGGTACTGCTGTGCCGGGTCACGCTCACACGGTCTTCCAAACGACTGATGAGGGCTTCCATCTCCGCAAACTGTGCAAAACCACTTAATTGCTTCAACACCTCCACCGCCTCGCTCATCCGCTCGATGTCGGTTTCCGACAGCGGGGAGTTGGTGATGCTGTAGTCGGGGTCTTCGTACGTATAGAACTTCTTGTCCACCACGACGATAGGGGCGTTGTAACCCAACTTCTCGCTGCGCATCACCTGCAGGTCACCCTGGATGGTGCGGCGGCTGATTCCCTTGTAAATTCCTTCGTATTCCGCCAGCGCGTCGGAGCAGGCTTCAATGAGGTCGTCCAAGGTCCAGCGGCGGTAGCGGTTGCGCAGACAGTTGTCAATGGTTTTGTATCGGATAAGGGCATTTCGGCTTACAGGCATCTTTTCTTGAATTTTTTATAAAATTATTTTGCTGATTATCAACATGATAATAAATATTTTTACCTGACTGCAAAAGTACGCAAAAAGATTGCGTAGTCGGGTTGTTATTTTGCATCGTTTTTAAAAAAAGAGAAAAATGAAAGAGTTTAATTTGAATGGAATGCCCGTAAAGATGTGGGCGAAAATGTTGGACCACAAAGCGTGGTTGGAATTGGGGAATCTTTGTTCCTTGCCGTTTGCGTTTCATCATGTGGCGCTGATGCCCGATGCGCACGGCGGTGTCGGGATGCCCATCGGGGGTGTCCTGGCTACGCGTAATGTCTTGATTCCCAATGCTGTGGGTGTGGACATCGGTTGTGGAATGTGCGCAGTGAAAACTGACATTCCGGTTGATTCCATTCCGGAGGAGGTGTTGCGCAAGAAACTGATGCGCGGCATCCGCAAGCGTATTCCGCTGGGAATGGACCATCACAAGACGGCGCAGGATGAGTCATTGATGCCGACAGGTTTTGATGTTGAGAGCATGACGGTGGTGAAGCGTCAGTATGTGGCGGCTCTGAAACAGATCGGCACCTTGGGCGGCGGCAATCACTTCATTGAGTTGCAGCGCGATGAGGAGGGCTATCTCTGGGTGATGCTGCACAGCGGCAGCCGGAATATCGGCAAGCAGGTGTGCGACTATTACGCCCAGATTGCCAAGAACTTGAACGAAAAGTGGTTTTCAAGTGTGGATACGTCCATGCAGCTGTCGTTCCTGCCGGTCGGGACGGAGGAGTTCAAGCAGTATTGGGACGAGATGCAGTATTGTGTGGAATTCGCTCTTGCCAACCGCAAGTTGATGATGGAGTGGATTCTGGAGGTGATTGCCGACTCTTTTCCGGAGACGCATTTCGAGCCGATGATCAACATCGCGCATAATTACGCCGCTTGGGAGCACCATTTCGACTCGAATGTGATTGTGCATCGCAAAGGGGCGGTGCGTGCCGCCGAAGGAGTCATCGGAATCATTCCCGGCTCGCAGGGCACCCGCTCCTACATCGTGGAAGGCTTGGGCAATCCCGACAGCTTTCTCAGCTCTTCGCACGGGGCTGGACGTTGCATGAGCCGTACCGAGGCCGTCAACACGCTTTCGCTGGAGGCGGAAATCGCCAAACTGGACGCCTTGCACATCGTCCACGGCATCCGCTCGCAGGGTGACTTGGACGAAGCCGCCTCTGCCTATAAGGATATTGATGAGGTGATGGCGTTGCAGTCCGATTTGGTGCGCATCAAGGTGGCGTTGTCGCCGATTGCGGTCATCAAAGGATGATGTGGAAAACGGAGCTTGCCGGAAGGTGGTCTCCGCTTTCTATTCCCCCTTACCGCCGCACCACCTTCCGCACACCGATAACCTTGCCGTCGTTTACTAATTTTATGAAATAGACGCCAGGGGAATAATGGGATAAATCGATTGGGGTGCCCCGTAGGGGCGAATGATTATTTGCCCCTACGGCACCCAACCGTCTTCCGAACACATCGAACACCTGTATTTCAGGGTTCAAGGTGCAGGTTTCAGGAGACAGCTGGATGGTGACGATGCCGCTGGTGGGATTCGGATAGAGGGTGAAGGAACCGTTTACATCGCCAATATGGTCGTCAATGGTGTCGGTGGCAAGCCGCACCGTCACATTGTCGATGCTGTAGAAGTGGGTGGTCTGGTCTGTGGAATTCAGTTTGAAAGCAAGATGTGCCTTGTTGGGAAGCGGCGCATACTCGCGCAGGAAGTAGCAGCGGTGCGCGTTGAGCGAGTCGGTGTAAAAGTGGGGTTCCACCGTGTCGATCAGATGGAAAGTCGCGGGGTCGTATCGGTCGGTGAGGTACCCGAACACCATCAGTGAATGGGCCATGTCGCGGCTGATGTTGAGGTCGAAATCCAGCCGCAACTCCTCCAGATCGTTGAAGAACGGCGGCATGATGGCGAAAAGTTCCCGTCCTATCGTGCCTCCCTCCACTCCGACAGACAACAGCAGCGCCGGATTGTTGAGGGAGTAGCTGCCATTATAGATATGGGGCGCAAATCCCGGGTAATAAC
Organism: Bacteroidales bacterium; assembly: GCA_016285085.1. GTDB lineage: Bacteria > Bacteroidota > Bacteroidia > Bacteroidales > WCHB1-69 > UBA1756. The sequence goes on along the minus strand of JAEEQA010000016.1, from coordinate 17,207 downwards.
CGTTATAGATAAACGACCAGCAATCAGGCTGGTCGGCCATGTCATAAACGTTGTAGGTGCTTTCATAGTCCGTGAAGTCATCGGAATAAAAGACGTAGGGCAGGACGTGGAAATATTTGCAGGCCGTGTGGAAGAACACCGTGTCGGTCCAAAACGAGTGCGACTCCCCGCACAGCGAGCGGATAATGACGAAGTAGTCGGCATCGGGCGCAAGGTCGCCAAGGGCGCAGGTATCGGTGTCGAGCGTGAGGGTGGTGCCCGAGTACTCCAGTTCCCAGAGGTTCTGCGTGGAGTCGCGGGGCTGCCACCGCACCACACAGGTCTGGTCGGTCACCTCCTGCACCCGCACGTTCAGCGGATAGTCGCACGCCAGCACCGGACGGACGCGGATGTCGTCCAAGCATGCATAACAGCGTCTGACAGTGTCCACCTGCCAACGGAATGCGATGCGTGCCCGCAACGAATCGGAAATGTCGAAGTCGCGGAGTCGGAGCAGATGAACAACACCCCGGTCCTGACTGAAATAGTGGTTGACGGGAACTTCCGCAAAAGACACAAAATCCTCATTTGCATCAAGATAACCCACCTCCAGGGTAACACGCTGGGTAGAGGTCATGGAGGTGGTGAATGTCAGTTCCAATTCTGCCAAAGGATTGGAAAAGTAAGGGAGTGCGACAACACACTGCGAACCGACCGTCTGCAACTCCGAAGAGAGGTGGGTGCCTGTCAACAGCAATGCCTTGCTGACATCAGAGGGTGTGTATTCCCCCTGATAGACATGCGGGAAATGGGACTCGTCAGTTCCTTCGGAGAACCGCAGCCAGCATTCGGGAAAATCACCGGGCTGCAGTCCCTCGAAATTTTCTGTGAAAATGACGCTGTCACTCAACGTGAGATTGCTGCAATAGGTATGGAATGTAAGCGGCTCCGACCAGGCCGACCATACCCCGCCCGCACACTCCTGCCGGACATAAACGTCGTACGCAGTATTTGGCAGCAGTCCCGACAGCCAGCGGTCATGCTCCGCTGCCGCGGCACTCACTCGCTCGCCTGTACCGATGGCGAAACCCGCCAGTCCGTACTCCAGCTCCACCGCCGCCCCTTGGTAGTAGGTAACCCACGCAACATGTGCCGCACTGTTCGCTTCCAAAACGCGGGGGCGAGGCGGCGCCAGGCACTCACTGCTGGCCTCAATCGAAACATTGAAGAGGTTAACCTCATTGTTCCTCTTTTCCGCAACAAACGAAATTTGGTAGTTTTCAGAAAGATACGGAAGAATCACCGTGTCAATGGCACTTGATTCTGTATAGGTTTTCAACAGCACCCACGGTTCGGTGACAGACGTGCGGTAGTAGAGGCACAGATTCCTTTCCATGCTACTAGAGCTAGACGAGAGATTATATGAAAACACACAGCGGGCGGTTGGTACAGACGATAGATCAAATACGGGCGACTGTAACCGGCGGGAACGACCGTTCCCACGGTTGGGAGAAAAGAGCCTGCCGCTGTCGGCCTGCCAGCCGTTATAGTAGCCATCCAACTGCCGCCAGCAGGCAAAATCCGCATCCGAAAAATCCTCTGCATACGGATGCTGCTCGTCCACCATGATGGAAGGACAATCGGCTTTGAAGTGGAAATGGGCAGGTTCGGAAGTGTTTGTTTCACTACAAATAGTTTGTATATAAACATCATACTCAGTGCTTTCCGTCAAAGGATGCAGGCTGGTGGAATGGGACGAAGTGACGAGCGTGGTTCCTGTTCCTTGGACAAATCCCGCCGGGCCATATTCCACACGGCAGGAGGCATTGTCTTCTACCATTTGCCAACGAAGGGAGGCGAAAGTGTCGGAGATAGAAACCAACTCCATGTCAACTGGTTTGCGGCAAGCGGGAATCGGACGGATGACGATGTCATCGATAAAAACCGCCTTCATCGAGGTCTGAATATTGTATATGTTTTTCAAACGGAAAGCCAACCTTGCATTTTCCGGGAAGACAATCCCTTCCAACGACACCTCGTGACGGACAAACGAATCCACCAATAGGTCATTGTTTCGGAAAGAATCCACAGCAACAAAATCCACCGTCTCGAAAACCGTGTCCGTCACAAATCCCAAAGAAAGCCGGATACTGCTGTCGCACACGGTGGATGCCATGGAGAAACCCACCTCCAGCGTGTTCAGGTCGGTGGAGATTTCCGGCAGCACCGCATACACCACACGCCTGCTTGCATTCACAGGATTGCATCGTAACTGCAAGCAACTGCTGTGGAGAGTAAAGGAATTATAGCTCCCCTTTACTATACGTGAATAAAACGGTCCCGGAGCCCCGAAGGTCAACGGTTTCCAGCAGTCCGGAATGACGCCAGCCGAATTCGTTAAAGGCGCGAGGGCCACGGAGTCGTAATCGGAAAAATCTTCAGAGAAAAAGTTGTTTTCGTCAATAACAATCGGCTGACATTCAATATTTTGTGAAAATAAATTCACAAAGGAGAATCCAAAGACAAGAAATCCCAAAAGTAAAATGCCGGTTTTTTTCATTGGACAAATTTTCATCAATGACGCATTTCCGTGAAAAACGCTGCAAATATCAGAATTATTTTCCTACCTTTGCCACCGTTTTATGTGAATCTTTCCAATATTTTAATAATTTAAAATCAAGTAGTTATGAAGAAACTTTTTATCTCTTTGATTGCCTTTTTAGGTTTGACTGTCGCTTTTGCCCAGGTTACCGTGCCCAATGCCGGTTTCGAGGAGTGGACCGACAATACCCATCCCGCGGGCTGGACGGCCGCCTTTAATCAAACTTTTTCCGTCAATGTATATGGAATGCCCATTGAAGTTCCTGTTGACTACAACGCAGCGAACCAGAGCACGGACGCGCATAGCGGCTCTTATGCAATCGAGGTTGTTCCGCAAGAAATCAATGCGTTCATCACCACGGTTAATGTCCCCGGCGTAATCCAACTCGGACAGTTCAATACGACGGCCTTGCAGGAAGTTGATTTCTCCAGTTTCGATTTCAGTAGTTTTGACATCACAGAGTTTGTTGCTGGCGGTATTGCCTGCAACGAACTCCCCTTGAAGGTGACGGCATGGGTGAAATACACCACTACCAGCGACACGCTCCGTGCCGGTGTAGTGGCCACCCGTTGGAACAACGGCACCCGTCAGACCGTCGCACAGGGCGAATACCGCCACGCGGGCGCCCTTACCGAATACACCCAGATTGAAATCCCCTTCACCGTGTGCGGAGGTATGGAAGGTATCCAACCCGACACCATCAACATCATTTTCAGCAACAGCGGCAGAGAAGTTGATGCCAACACCCGCCTCTATGTTGACGATGTGGAAATGGTTGCAGCCACTGGCATCTACGACATTTCTTCCATGCCTGTTTTCAGCGTCCAGCCCAACCCCGCCACTGAGGTCATCACCGTCATCCCGATGGAAAACAGCGAGTATGCGCTCCGCATGTACGACACGAACGGCAAACTCGTGCGTGAACTTTACAACCTTAAGGGCGAAACCCGCATGGATGTCAGCTCGTTCACCAAAGGTGTCTATTTCCTGCAGGTGAAACAGGGCGACAACGTAAAAACGCAGAAGGTGGTGGTGAAATAACCGATGTAGAGACGCGATTAATCGCGTCTCTACAGAAACCTGACCCCTGATAAAATGTGGTTAGCACCGTTACACGGGATTACCAATTTTCATTTTAGAAATTGTCTGTACCGCCATGTTGAGGGAATCGATGTGGCGGTTACTCCTTTTCTGCCGGTGGGTTCGGCGGCGCAGCTCAATGTGCGGCGCTGGCGCGACGTGGCGCCGGAGAACAACACCGCCTGCGAAACCATCCCGCAGCTTATCGGCAACAACCCGCCCCACTTCGTCGATACCATCCGCGAGTTACAGAAGTTGGGCTACCAGCGGTTCAACTGGAACATCGGTTGTCCCGCCGCGCAGGTGGTGCGCAAGCAGCGCGGTTGCGGCATCATGCCGCATCCCGCGTGGGTGGAGGACGTGGTGAAGTTGGTCACCGAGGAGACGGACTGTTGTTTTTCGGTGAAGATGCGGCTGGGGCTTCGGAGTCCCGGCGAGGGTTTGGAAATTGTGGAGAGACTCAATAAATACCCGCTGAATTTCCTTGCGGTGCATCCCCGGCTGGGGGTGCAGCAGTATGAGGGCGTTCCTGATTTCGACTCCTTCCAGAAGATTTACGACCTTTCGGCGAACCCTCTTGTGTACAGCGGCGACATTTTCGACAATCCTTCCTATCGGCACCTGATGGAGCGGTTCCCGAAGGTGGCGGCGGTGATGCTCGGACGGGGCATCCTGCGGAATCCGTTTCTGGCGGAGGAGTTGCGGGCGGGTGCGCCGCTGCCGGAAGAGGTGCGGCGGCAACGTTTCCGCGCTTTCTACGAAGACTACGTGGAGATGCTTCGGCAGGTTCGGGGCGAGCAGGGATCCCTTTCGGTTTTGAAGGAGCTGTGGCACTATTTCGCCCACTTCTTCGGTCTTACGGAGCCGGTGCTCCATTCGCTGCTGCGGCTCACCGATTACCGGGAATTTTGCGGGCGTGCGGCGGAAATTTGCTACGGGAATAATGGTAACGAATAGAAAATCAATAGTTTTTTAGCACTTTATTTTGTTTAGGAGACTTCTTTACAGCGCCTCCTGAATCTCCAAAAGTCTTTTTTTCAGCTGCTGGAGTTTCAGAATTACCTCTTTTTTGGATGGTTCAGCTTTCGTGCCTTGTTTCAAGACCTCCTTGGCTCCTTGCAACGTGTAGCCTTTCTCTTTCGTCAGGGTGTAGATGGTGCGGATGGTTTCGATGTCGTGTCGGGTGAAACGGCGGTCGCCCTTCTTGTTCTTGTAGGGTTTTATTTGAGAAAATTCCTTTTCCCAATAACGCAGTAATGAGGCGTTTACATTGAACATCTCCGCCACTTCATTGATCGTGTAATAGGGTTTCTCCAGTTCCATACTCGCTATTTTTTTGTGATAAACGCTTCTTTACCGTCAAAATTGATCCAGTAGTTTCCCTTTTTCAGGTCACTGACATTCACCTTCTGCGCTGTCCCGCGCTTGATGAAAAATCCGTTGGCATCATACAGTTCGTAGTGGGTCACGGCGGTGAATTCGATGAAATCTTTCACTTTGTCCGCCACCAACAGTACTTTGCGGTTCGGGCTTTTCAGTTTCACCACTGGCGAGGACAATTCCTTCTTTGATGGGTCTATCTGTTTGATTCTGAATAAATTCATTCCTGTCAAAAGGACGGGAAGATAGGTGTCGGAAATCATGTCGTCGGGCGTGCCCAGATCTTTCACCACAATCCATTTTCCGTAAAGGAACTGCTCCAGAAGGTAGCTGCACGCCTTGTCCATTTCCTTGGTATTCCAGGCGAGGAGCTTTGTTTTCTTATTATATATGAATGACGGGAGGTGGAATTCCGATTCCTTGACAAGGCTTTCCGCGTTGACGACTTTCGGCTCGGTGCCCTTGAGGTAGGAAATCTGCACGATGACATAGTCGTTGACATTGTAGTCGGCAAGGGATATTTCGAAAGCGTTGGAGTTGTGCGTGAAGGGGTACTCTTTTCCGTTGAGCGTGACACTTTGCACACTGAAGCCGTCGCCTGCCGAGGGATTGAGGACGTACAGGTTGTTGCCGGAGCATTTGCCGTCCACGACCAGTTCTTCGTAGCCGCTGTCATCCGCGTCTTGTGCGAAAGCGAAAGGGGAGAGGAGGAGGGAGAAGAGGAAAAGCAGGATTCGTTTGTTCATATCAATAGTTTTTGATACGCAAGTTCAATGATTTTATAAAGTCCGCAATATCAGGATTTTGTTCGCGAAGAGCATTCAGCTTGTCATTGTCGTCCAGAATGTATTTCTTGGTTTCCATATTGAGGTCGAGTTTCACTTCGATGTCGTCCAGTGTCTCGTCCCAATTTTGGCGGAGATAGGCCAGCACTTGGTGTTTGCGGGGCGCAAAGTCATTTTCCTGAATGTCGTTTTTCACGGGAATGATGATGATATTTTCCTTGCGCACAGGATGATAGTGCTTGAGTGGTTCGTGAAGGGTAGGCACATCGGCGAAGACGGTTTCCACCATCGTTTCCCAGAACGTTTGGAAAGTTTCCGGGTCTTCGTCGGGGTCGGCGGGTGGCCGTTTCACGGGTGATGTGGCGGCCTCGTCAATCTGAGGGGCGGGGTCGATGGTTTTTTCCGTCACTTCGGGGACCGTCTCCTCAACGATAGGTTTTGGTGCCGCAGGAAGTTCCGGCTCCGGGGTGTCCGGCGCAGCGACAGTTTCCACTGGCGGTTGAACCGGCTCGGTCGGGGCGGAGGGAGCTGAAGTGGGGGACTGTGTTATAACCGTATTCGGAGTCGCTGTCGGAGCGGGCACCGGATCGTTGATGAGGTTTTTGATGGAGGGTCCCGTCTTTACAGTGGTAGTCGGGGTGATGAAGCTCTGTGTTGAGGGTGTCGGAATGGTCGGCCTTGCCGGTTCCAGCACCACGTTTTCCGGATTTTTAGCACTCCCGTGATTGCCTAGCCACAGCTTGCGGGGCACCACTCCGCTGTTTCACATACAGGTAGTTGGCGTTGATCTGCATCAGGCAGATTTCAATCGACAACCGCTTGTTGTTGGAATTTTTATAGTTGAAATCACAGTTGTTGGCCAAATCCAGCGATCTAAGCATTAGGCTTTTATCCGCTATGTGTGCCTGGCGGCTGTACTTTTCCTTGATACTGTCGGAAGTCTCCAGCAGGGCCACCGTGGAGGGGTTCTGCGCCATCAGGAGGTTGCGGAAGTGGCTGGCCAGGCCCGAGATAAAGTTCTGTCCGTCAAACCCCTTTGACAGGATTTCGTCGAGGAGGAGGACTGGCTTGCTTGGGTCGTCGCCGAACAGGTTGTCGGTCATCTTGAAATAGTTGTCCACGTCCAGCACGTTCAGGTTTTCGATGGCCGACTGGTAGGTGATGTTCTTTCCGGAGAAACTCACCAGCTGGTCGAAGATGGAGAGTGCGTCGCGGAGGGCGCCGTCTGCCTTGTTGGCGATGATGCGGAGGGCATCCTCTTCAGCGGCCACGCCTTCGCTTTTCGCCACATACTGAAGGTGTTTGATGATGTCGGTTTCCGTAATTCTCTTGAAATCATACACCTGGCATCTTGACAAGATGGTCGGGATGATTTTGTGTTTTTCGGTGGTGGCGAGGATGAACTTCGCGTACGCCGGCGGTTCTTCCAACGTTTTGAGGAAGGCGTTGAAGGCCTGTGGCGACAGCATGTGTACCTCATCGATGATATAGACCTTGAACTTGGCGCCGACGGGGGCGATGCGCACCTGCTCGACGAGGGCGCGGATGTCGTCCACCGAGTTGTTGGAGGCGGCATCCAGCTCATACACATTGAAGGAGGCGTTGTTGTTGAAAGCCTTGCAGGATTCGCACTCGTTGCAGGGCTCGAAATCCTCCGTCGGGTGGTCGCAGTTGAGGGCTTTTGCGAAAATACGGGCGCAGGTGGTCTTGCCCACGCCGCGCGGCCCGCAGAAGAGGAAGGCCTGCGCCACCTGCCCGCTCTTGATGGCATTCTTCAGGGTGGAGGTGATATGCTCCTGCCCCACCACCGAGCGGAACGTCGCTGGCCGGTACTTCCGCGCTGATACGATAAAGTTGTCCATTTCTATTTTGTTGTATTAATGATCGTTAGATTTGTTGTGAGGACTTCACAGGATGGTGACCGCTGTTCTGAGGTAGGAGGTAAAAAGTAAAAGGTATGAGGTTCAGGATGTCTATATGCGGTTTGTTTTGCTTGAATAGGTTGTGTTTTGTGGTGACTGTTTTGCGGCGCAAAGATACGAAAATTTACTTTAAGAAGGTTTGTTATGAAGAGGGGATCGTGCGAGGGCAACCTTCTACTTTTTACTTTCTACTTTCTACTGTTTTTTCGTGCGGCAAAGGTACCACTTTTCACCTTTCCGTTTTCAGTTTTCAATTTTCCGTTTTATTGCACCATAATCTTCTGTACTCCGGCTCTCTGTTTCGTGTAAATTTCTATGAAATAGATTCCTTTGCAAACGGAGGAAACGTCAAACAGGTACTGTTCGGCTTCGTGGCTGCTGTTGAAGAAGTAGGTTTTGATGTTCTCGCCGCTGGCGTTCAGGATGGTGCAGACGAACCGCTCGTTGATTTCGGAGGAGAAATTCAGGCGGAACTTCCCGGTGCTGGGGTTCGGATAGGGCGTGAATGAATAGCCTTCTTCTGCGGGTTTGATGTTGGGATACTCTCTGTTCCCAAGAACCCGCGTGGTGTCGCTGCTGCGGATGATGTAACAGGAAACGCGATAGAACGGGTTGGAGCCGGCGTTGCAGTCGGCACAGGTCACGCCCGTCACGCAGTCGGGATTGTGTGGGTGGCACTCATCCATGTAAGAGGGTTGGAAGATGTATGAAAGTTGGAAGGGAGTATGCCATAGATGGGATGAAATATCGTAAATGTAGGGTTTGGAAATGGAGCCGGGGCACCATCCAGCCCGGTCGTATTTGTAGGTGCCGCTTTGGTAGTTGCACCCGTCAGGGTTCGGATAGCAGTCGGTCCACAGGTCCTGCTCGAAGGTGTCTTCGCCGTCAACCTGCAGGTGGTGTACGGCATGGTAGAATTCGGCGGCGTTGCCCGTGTTGTTGTCTCCCCAGCCGTGTCCGGTGGTGGTCAGTCGCAGATGGGCTTCCCGGGCTGCGTGGAAAATGCCGATGGAAACGGTGTCCAGCGGCTGAAGGTTCGCAGGATCACCGAAGCTGTACGAGCCTTGCCACAACTCCTCAACGTAAGTGAACGGATATTCCGGATCGCCCGCAATGTATTCAAAGTCCAGCTGGATTTGCCATCCGCCGGTCCCCCATGTGTCGATGAACATCCGGATGTCCACGTCGCCCTGCAGGATGGAGGCGAAGTCGGTCACATCGATGGAGTGGCTGCAGGCTTTCCCGTAAGGCGTGATGTAGCGGATGACTTCCACCCAGTTCCCATTCGGGTCCTTCACTTGCACATAGCCCAGGCGGTCCCAGTCGTCGCAGCCGCCGTTGACGGGCGGACACGTCACATAAAGGTGCGCCACAATGTTGCTGTACGCGGCAGTGAACTGGGGAAGGGTGTATCTGCCCGTGTAGGTCCGTACGCGCAGGTTGCCGTAGTCGATAATCGCACTGTCAAGGGTCGTGACTTCCCTGCTGGTGATATTGTCGGTCACTTCCACCATGATGGTCTCGGAGGTGGTGTTGCCGTTGGAAGCGGTGGCGGTGATGGTGACGGGGAACGTTCCGAATTCGCTGGGTGTCCACCAGCAGGCAAAGCCGTCGCCATCTTTCACTCCTCTAAGAACTTGGCCATCAATGGAGTAGGTGACGGAGTCCACCGAAAGGTATTCTGGCTCGGCGATGGAGGTGCTGGTGTGCAGCAGGTACGGCATCAGGCGGGGCATCTCCACGGGGAAGTCGGCGGTGAGGCGCGGCCGGATCTCCGGGTAGTAGTCGTTGAGGTTGACGACCTCGAACGAGAGGGTGGCTTCGATGGGGTAGTAGGCGGTGTCGCCTTCCTGCCAGAGGCGCACGGTGACGGTGCCGCCCTCGCCGGTGAGCGTGACGATACTGTCGAAAATGGTGGCGGGGCCCTCTGCGATGGCGTATTGCAGGGGAAGTCCCGAGGAGGTGTATGCGTGCAGGGTGACGGGCGGGTTGGTGGCGTACTGCCGTTCGACGGGCGTGAAGTAAATCACCTGGTTCTGTTTTCCCGTGGGTGCGCAGACGGTGTCCTCGTAAATGTACAGTTCCGCAATCATCGTGTAGATGTCGCCGGCCACGCTGTTCAGGCCGACCAACCGCACGTAGCGGCCCTCCACGGCGCCGAAAAAGACCTCCGCGCTCTGCTGCACTCCGCTTTCCGGCTGCGGGTACGGAAGCGTGCCCATGCTTTGCGGCGCACCCCAGTCATTCGTGTCAGAAGTGACATAAAATTCGTACTGGTTGATACGTCCGTTGCGGGTGTTGTTCCCCCTCGTCATCACGCTGAACCCGTTGACATTGTGTGAATTGCCCAAGTCAATACAGATTTCGTGCGGATAGTTGGGGGTGGCATCCTGCCATTGTGTGTGCCAATAAGTGGCAGAGTCCCCGTCTATACAATGGTAGGCGTGGCCGTTGTTTTCCCCCTCGCCCGTCAGCTCCTCGCTGTCGAAATAGAGGATGGTCCAGCCGCTGCGGTCTATTTTCGTGGTGTCGCACCCAAGGGCGTAAACAGTGAAAACCAACAGGTTGATGATAATCAGTATGTTTTTTTTCATATCTATTGGGGTATCAAGTTAAAAGTCTAAAGTTTAGAGTGAAGAAGTTAAGAAACTAAGAAGTGAAGGAGTTTAAGGGGTAATTGGTAGAGTGTCATATTATGGCGGCTATCGGTAGTTTCGTAGAAGATAATAAGGTAATAGGTGACAGGTAATAGGTATGAAGAGTGGTCGTGCGAGGGCAACCTATTACTTTATACTTCCTACCTCCTACTTTATCAATAATCTTTCCCTTCCGTCCTCTCCTTCCCGTTACCTTTGGAAAACATCGCCAAACGAGATCCCCACGCCCCGGGCCGTGCGGACGAGGTCGCTGGTGGGCGGTTTCACGAAGTTGGGCTCCTCAAGCGCCTTTTCAAGGGAAACGTACGAGATTTTCGGATGGTTGTAAACGACCATGTTGCCGTACTTTTCCTCCTTGATGAGTTCCACGGCACGTACGCCGAACTCGGTGGCGAGCACGCGGTCGTAGGCGATGGGGGTGCCGCCGCGCTGCAGGTGCCCCAGCACCGTGACACGGATGTCGTGCTCGATGCCGAGTGCTTCCAATTCGGCTTTCAGCTTTTCGCCCACGCCGCCGAGCTTGATGTGGCGGTCGCCGGCGGCGGTCGGGGCCACGCCGGTCACCTTGCCGTCCAGCGCCTTCGCGCCTTCGGCAATCACGATGTTGCAGAAACCGTAGTCGCCGTGGTAGCGGGTGGCGATTTTCTCCGCGATGATGCGCGGGTCGTACGGGATTTCGGGGATGATGCACACCTCCGCGCCGCCGGCAATGGCCGTGTTGAGGGCGATCCAGCCCGCATCGCGCCCCATCACCTCCATGATGAAGATGCGGCTGTGGCTCGAGGCCGTCGTCACCAGCTTGTCGAACGCCTCGGTGGCAATCTCCACCGCTGTCTGGAAGCCGAACGTGAAGTCGGTGGAAGAGAGGTCGTTGTCGATGGTTTTGGGAACGCCCACCACGTTGAATCCTTTCTGGGCGAGGCCGAGCGAGATGCGCTGCGAGCCGTCACCGCCGATGTTGATGATGGCGTCGAAGCCGAGTTCGTCGAACCGTTTTTTCATCAGATCGGAGCGGTCCTCCATCACCCAGCTGCCGTCGGCTTGCTTGACGGGGAAGTGGAATGGGCCGCCACGGTTGGTGGTCTTGATGATGGTGCCGCCCATCACGTGGATGCCGGCCACGTCGTTGTCGGTCAGGCGCCGGATGTCAATCTGGTCCTTCAGCAGGCCGTTGAAGGATTCGATGCAGCCCCACACTTCCCAGCCGGGTTCTTGGGAGGCGCGTTTCACGATGCCGCGGATGACGGCGTTCAAGCCAGGGCAGTCGCCGCCGCCGGTGGCTACTAATATCTTCTTTCCCATATCGTTAATCTTTGTTTATATGAACTTGCACTTGGTTGAACGGAATTTCGATGCCGTTTTTGCCCAAAGCCTCGTACACACCCTGGGTGAGGTTGGAGGAAACGGGCCAGTAGTTATCGGTGGCCACCCACACGCGGAGCTGGAGGTCAACGGAGCTGGCGCCCAAGCCGGTGCATACAACGGCGGGTGCGTCGTCACCTTCCTTGAAAACGTCCGGATGGGCGTTGGCGAGGTCGAGCAGCACGCGGCGGGCCTGTTCCACGTCGGAGCCGTAAGCGATGCCGACGGGGATGTCCACACGGCGTTTGCTGGCGCGGGTGTAGTTGGTCAGCGTGCCCGTGGCCAATTGCGTATTGGGTACAATGATAGTCTTGTTGTCAACGGTTTGGATAATGGTGCTAAAAATCTGGATATCCTTCACTACACCGCTGGTACCGCCCTGTTCGATGAAATCACCCACCTTGTAGGGTTTCAGTATCAGGATGATGACACCGCCGGCAAAGTTCTGCAACGTGCCCTGCAATGCCATACCTACAGCCAAACCGGCGGCACCCAAGATAGCGATGAACGAGGTCATCTGGATGCCGATCATGTCAGCTACCGTAATGATCAACAATATCTTGAGTGTGATTCCGATGAGGGATTGCAAAAACGACTGCAAGGAGACATCAAGATTCCGTTTTGTGAAAATCTTCTGTAAGAATTTGGTAAGAACTTTGATGAGCTTCCAGCCGATCCACAGGATTACCAGTGCAATGAGGATGCGCGGAATGTTGTTGAATAAGACATCGTTGAAAAAAGTCTTCAAACCCTGAAGGAAATTCATTCCTTCTTTGATAGCGTTTTCTTCATTCATAATGAATTGATTTTTAGATTATTGAATAGATAAAATTTTCTTTTAAGATGATTGCGCTAAAGCCTGCAAAGATACATTAAAAACCCGAATGCTTGAGTTGAAAATTGAAAAAAGTCAGACGGTTTGGGGGGTATGAAAAAATAATAGAAAGCCCGTCTTTCTTCCATTAAAATATTGTACCTTTGCCAGCTTTTTTGAAACATAAATAATCAAATGAAAAAACTTTTTTTATGGATGTCTTTTGTTGCACTTGTTATGTGTAACGCATGGTCTGTTCCTGTTGATTCTGTGAAAGCGAAGGCATACGCCCAAAATTTCTGGACGTTGCGGTTCGCTCACCGGGCACCCGCTCAATTCCGCAACGTAGCCGCAGAAGCAGGCTATTCCAACATTTACATTTTCCAGAATCAGAACGGCCCCGGGTTCGTCATCCTGTCCGGGGACGATGTGGCGATTCCCGTATTGGGCTATTCTGATGAAAATACGTTTGACCCCGGTCAGATGCCCCAAAACCTGCGCTCGTGGATAGGGCACTACGAAAATGAAATTGCTGCCATTCGTCGTTCGGGTATATCAGCTGCCGCCGAGGTGTCGCAGCAATGGGAGAATCTGGAAGCCAACCGTTTGCCCGAGGAGCCCGGCCGTGCCGCGGTATCCCCGCTGCTTTCCACCCAATGGGACCAAAGTTCACCCTATAATGGGCTTTGTCCCAGCAGCTGTCCCACAGGTTGCGCCGCCACCGCAATGGCCCAGGTGATGAAATACTGGAACTGGCCCACGACAGGCACAGGTTCCCATTCCTATACCAGCAACAACAACGGTTATAACTATGGTACGCAATCTGCCAATTTCGGAAACACAACGTACCAGTGGTCCAGTATGTTGGACACATACGGCTATGGTGCCAGTTCCACCGCCCGTAATGCCGTGGCCACCCTGATGTATCACTGCGGTGTGTCCATTGAGATGAAATATACCCCGAATGAATCGGGTGCCTTCATATCCGACTATTCCGAATTTGGATACGCGAGCCAGCCTTGTGTCAAAACAGCTCTCAAGACCTATTTCAAGTACTCCAATTCCATTACTACCAAGGTGAAACAATCCTACACAGACGCACAGTGGATCAATCAGCTGAAAACGGAGTTGAACAGCAGTCGCCCCATTGTTTACAGCGGCTATGATGATGAAGAAAACCCCACTTCAGGTCACGCTTTCGTATGCGATGGCTACGATGCTTCTAACAATTTCCATTTCAATTGGGGTTGGAGCGGCTATGCGGACGGCTACTTCGTTGTAACCTCGCTGACGCCTGCACCCGGCGGCATCGGAGGCGGAAACTATGACTTCTCCTACGGCCAGCACGCACTCTTCGGCATAGAACCGGACAACGGAGGTGGCGGTGGCGGAGGAGAAGAATCCGCCTATAATATACAGATGTACAGCGACTTCACCATATCGCCCAATCCATTGGTGCAGGGACAAAGCGTCAGCGTCAGTGCCGATGTGGCCAATGTCAGTGACGCTGATTTTTACGGGTCTTTCAAACTGGTGCTTGAAACCGCGAATGCCACACAGGTACAGGTTATCCAGGAAATAACCGTTAACCAGGCGTTCTCTTCCATGACATACGGGAACCTGCCCATGAGCGGCACCGTCACCGCTTCCGCTGGCACCTACAAATTAGCCCTCTATTATATGGGCAGCAACGAATCCACTTGGCACTATTGCGGTACCGACTACGGTTACGACAACCCTGTGACCGTGACCGTTACAGGATCTTCTACAAACTCCTACAACATACAGATGTACAGCGACTTCACCATATCGCCCAACCCGTTGGTGCAGGGACAAAGTGTCAGCGTCAGTGCGGCTGTGGCCAATGTCGGTGACAATAGTTTTTACGGATCTTTCAAACTGGTGCTTGAAACCACCAATGCGACACAAGTACAGGTTATCCAGGAGGTAACCGTTAGTCAGTCCCAGGCTCTCCCGTCCATGTCTTACTGGGAAAGTTTCCCCATGAGCGGCACCGTCACTGCCGCCGCAGGCACCTACAGACTGGCTCTCTACTACAAGGGCAACGGGGAATCCAGCTGGCACTATTGTGGTACCGACTACGGGTACAGCAATCCTGTGACTGTGACCGTGAGGAGCAACACCGGCGTGACCGACCTTAACGCCTCTTCCTGCACCGTCTGGCCCAATCCCGCGACAGATTTCGTGGTGATCACCGCCAATGCACCTGTCATCGAAAATGTGGAACTCTTCACCGTCGCCGGAAAGCGCGTGCTGGAGAAAAATCGTATGGATTCAGGGGAAAAACTCAATCTCTCCACTTTACCGGCCGGCATCTATCTGCTGCGCCTCACCACCGAAGAAGGTGTCTCTTGCCAAAAAATAATCAAGCAATAACATTTTGTAAAAAACCGGTAGCACTGACCTCTTTTTTGCGTATGAAAAAAATCACGTTTCTACTTGTTACACTGATAGTTGTACTTACATCCGGAGTGAACGCCCAGCGGAATGCCGACATTGAGTTGAAATACGATGCCGCCGACACCTCCACCAGCATGGTATGGGCCAGTGCGGGCTTTGCGTGGCAGTTCCCCTTCGCCACCCTGAAGGAAACCTTCAAAATGAATGCGCAAGTCCACGTCAACCTGACCTATAAGCTTGCAAGCAACTGGACCATCGATATGGGATTTGGCTATATGTTCGGTGGCAAGGTGAGGAATGTGATGGACATCCTCGGTCCCGATTTGCTCACCTCCAACGGCGATGTTATCGACGGAAACGGCACGAAGGCCACCCTCCACTTTGACGGCCGGTACTGGACCCTCGGACTTGGAGTCGGCAAGATCATCCCGTTTGACAAATGGCGCAATTCCGGGTTGTGGCTGAAGTTGACCGGAGGCTATTTCTCCCATAAAGTCAACATCTCCATCGGTGACCAGACCAACCAAAACGAGATTCCGCAGTTGTCGGGCGACTATAAGAAAGGGTATGACCAGCGGGCGGGAGGATTCTGCCTCAGTCAGTTCGTCGGTTATGTGTTCATGCGGAAAGTCAGGGTCAGAAGCTTTTATGCAGGCGTTGAAGTAACCGAAATATGGTCCAAGCCCAACCGTAACTATCAGTTCCTGCTGATGGGACCACCTGAACAAAAAGCCAAATTCAGCCTCCTCCTCAGCCTCAAAGTAGGATGGGTGGTTCCTATTTACGAAAAAAGGAAAATCCAAACCCTCTATCGTTATTAAAAACCTATAAATTAATAAGGTATGAGGTTCTTCTACTCTCTTTTCATCTCCCTCTACTCTTTCGGGATTTTCATTGCCTCCTTTTTCAATGAAAAAGCCAAATTTTTGCAGAGTGGTAGAAGAAAATCGTTTCAAATTTTAGAGGAAAATTGCGAGAACAAGAAAGTTATCTGGTTCCATTGTGCTTCGCTGGGGGAATATGAACAGGGTAAACCACTGATTCAGAAGTTGCGTTCCCTCCATAGCGACTGCACCTTCCTCGTCACTTTTTTCTCCCCTTCGGGCTATGAGGTGAAGAAGAACGACAAAGACATCGACATCGCGGCTTACCTTCCCGCCGACTCGCCCCGAAACGCCCGCCGTTTCATACGCACCGTCAAACCCGTAGCCGCCTTTTTCGTGAAATATGAATACTGGTTCAACTATATGAAAGTGCTGTCGGATAGCAAGACACCGTTCTTTTACCTGTCGGCCATCTTCCGTCCCTCCCAGTATTTTTTCAAACCTTACGGCCGCTGGTTCGCCCGCCAGCTGCGGAACTGCACTCACTTCTTCGTGCAGAACGAAACCTCGGCACAGTTGCTGAACAGCATCGGTATCGACCGTGTGGCCGTGACGGGCGACACCCGCTTCGACCGCGTCTATGCCATCGCACAGCAACAAGCCGAACTCTCTTTCGCCGCCGACTTCAAGGGTGAAAGCAAGCTTCTCGTGGCCGGCAGCAGCTGGCAACCCGATGAACAGGTTTTGGCGGAAGTTTTTCCAAGTATCAAAAACAACTACAAACTGCTGATTGCCCCGCACGTTATTGATAAAGAACACATTAATTCTATAAAAAATCTTTTTGGGAAAGAAAATGTTCTCTGCTATTCCGAGATGGAAGGAAAAAATTTGGCAGAGTACAATGTCCTGATTGTGGACACGATCGGCCTGTTGAGCAAACTGTACCGCTACGCCGATGTGGCGATGATCGGCGGGGCTTTTGCCACCGGTCTGCACAACACCTTGGAGGCCGCTGTCTTCGGAATTCCGCTCTTCTTTGGACCGGAATACGCCAAATTCCAAGAGGCCATCGAGTTGGTACGGCGCGGCGGGGCCTTTTCCATCCGCACCTCCGCCGAAATGACCGAACGCATGGCGCAGTTTGAAACCGACCCCTATTTTTACCAGAAAACCTGCCAGATTTGCACCGAATACGTGACGGAAAACCTCGGTTCGTGCGATAAAATCATTGAATATTTACCGGAATTATGAAATATGGAGACGCGGTACACCGCGTCTCTACACAACGATTTATTTATAACCGTCGTAATAAAAATTGTAACCCCGCCGTGATCACCTATTTCGCCGATATTCTGTTACCGCTGCCGTTGAAAGGCACGTT